>DDNV01000036.1:12692-19300 GCA_002341315.1 Cellvibrionales bacterium UBA2511 | reverse complement strand
CCCGGCAGTGGACAGTGTCACGGATTTTTTATCCAGCGTCACTTGACGGCCATCCAGTTGCGTCAGCAGGTGTTCCATTGAGTCTGCGACCAACTCGATAACGCCCTGTTCAAGGGCATCGTTTGCCGAGAGACTGACCCCTTCACGCACTGCGCGTTCCGCCCAGTCACCGTTGCGGCTCCTGAGTTGTGCCAGACTGCGGATATAGGCCACGGCATCATTCACCACCTTTCGCTCCATGGCATCGCCTGTAGGGGCAGCTCCTGTGTTTTCCTTGCCCTCTCCCCCAGATTTTCCATCTTTGGCATCATCATTACCCGGCATACTCGGCAACCCGGGTGATCCACCGCCCAACTGAACTGGCGTTGCTGCTCCGAGATTGGTGCCGGGTGCCATGGCTGCCAAATGTGTGGCATACAACAGGTAGGTGCCAGCACTGGCGGCCCTTGCCCCACTGGGAGACACATAACCAATGACTGGCAGAGGAGAAGCCAGGATGACCTTGATCATCTCCCGCATGGCCATATCCAAGCCACCCGGCGTATCAATACGCAGTACGATCAGACCGGCCTCCGCTGTGATGGCTTTATCCATAGACCGTTCCATATGGTCAGCTGTTGCTGGTCCTATGGCTCCTTCGATATCAATCACCCATATTTCTGCTCGGAGAACCGCAGAGAAGAGCAAAAGGCATATCAGCAGACAACTGCGAGGGAGGTAACTCGTGCAACATGACAAAAGCTTCATGATGCCAGTATAGAACAGACAATCGGCACTGTTCATGTTTAACGGACCTGATTGCCAGGTAAACAGCGCTGCCAATTGTCTTTGCCGGCGGGTAGACTGAGTCAATAGGGGGTAACCAGATGAATATGCCCGGATGATGTGAAAACGCAGAAAAGAATATTGATGGGGACTTTTGTTGGAAAAGGCGTGATTGTTACTGGTGGAATGTCCGGGTTGGGGGAAGCCGCTGCCCTGAAATTTACCCGTGAAGGGGCAGGTTCTGTGAGCGGTGCTGTACCGGTAGACGGTGGTGCTATCACGTGATTTAAATTAACGAAACTCTATTCGTATTAGTGCAAAATTTTATTAGTTGTCGAAGAGACGGTAGTGGTCAGCCAAAACTGAAAAGTTGTTATCACACTCTGAACAGGTTGTTTTTATGAAAACGGTATTTCGCAAAATCTTCTGGCCTGTCCTGCGTATTTTCGAGCGCAATGCGCCTGCACAGGGCTACCGTCCACTGAATCGTAAAATTCTGCTTTTAGTGGGCGTTCTTTTTTTGGTGCTGACCGGTATATCCCTCTATTTTGTGATTACAGTAGCAGTCATGGGTGGGCTGATTCCTGTCATAGGTTTTTTGATGGCCGGCACGGTCTGTCTTGTGGTTGCCCTGCTGGGCAGCGATGGGGCCGTGGTGAAAATCTGGGGAAGCAGGTAGCCTCATTCAAACAGCAATAGGCATAAAAAAGGGGCTGCACGCCCCTTTTTTATGGTATTTGAGTCAGTATTACATCAGATTTTTTGGCCTTTCGGGAGATTTTCATAGACCTCGTCATCGGGCGCGGCATTCAGGATTGCCTTGAAGTAGCTGCTGGGCAGTTTGATCTGGTAAGTGCGATTGCCTGTGATCGTGAGATCCATTCCCATATTGGCGCTGTCAAAGAAATTGATAAATGAGATCGGCAGGGCGATTCGCTCTTCGTAGCGGCAATTGACTGCCTCGCAGACATTTTCATCTTTGGACATGGGTACCAGGCGAAGCTCGCCATCCTTGGTGGTCGCCTTGTTATAGGAGCGCCAGCCTTCATCATTGTACTGAGCTGTGACGTAGAGAACGTACTGGTCTTCACCTTCAAGGTCTACAGCGCGCACCAGATAGATCTCGGAAAAATTCTCGGACAGCTTTTTTTCCGAGAGGGCAAAGTTCGGTCCGTAGGTGATTTCACCATTCACCGGATCCATTTTGTATTCGATCAGGGTGCTGATTTCCTCCGGGGACTGCCAATTGATTTTGGCTTCTTTGGAGGATTCCTGGGAGACAGGTTCAGTGTTTGAACCGGCGTGTACCTGCAGGGAAGCCAGTGCCAACAGGGCAAGGATCTGTGGAATTATTTTCATGTGTGACTCCATGGTATTAATGAGTACTTGACGCGTTTATTTTTTGTTGGTCGGTATGCTTGCGCTTTTGCCCATGCATTTCAACCTGTTTATTGCTGTAAAACGTTTCAGTCTGGTCTTTATAGTCGTTCTGCTAGTCGTGCGATTAAGCACGGTTGTTATCGACGCATTGGCAACTATGAGTACTCCAGTTATCGATGGTTCCTGAACAGGGCAATTTTCATCGCAGCTGGTGCAGGAACTTTTCGTCGATAAATATTACGCGAGGGATGGCTATCTGGATCAATGAAGACCGGGCAGGTGTCCGAGGGGGCTCGTTTTTTTAGGATCCCCGTGTTCTCAATGAATAGCGCCAACTATGCTAAGATGCCGGGTTTGCGATTGATGAAGCCAGCCTGTTATGAGCCAAGCGACACCCTATATCGTTCGAACCTTTCCGGTGGGGCCGTTGCAGTGTAACTGCACGGTTATAGGCGACCCGACCACCCGTCGGGCGCTGGTGATTGATCCCGGTGGCAATGCCGCAGATATTCAGGCCATTCTGGCAGAACTGCAGTTGGTGGTTGTGGCAATTATTCATACTCACGCGCATCTGGATCATATCCTCGCCGCTGGAGAGATCAAAACGGCCACTGGTGCACCCATTTATCTGCACCGTCAGGACATGTTTCTGTGGCGTGGTGTCGCGGAACAATGTGCCATGTTTGGCGTACCCCTGGTGACTCTGCCCGATCCGGACCATTATTTTGAAGATGACCATGATCTGGGATGTTGTGGCGGGGTGGCAATGCATACGCCGGGGCACACACCGGGTTCTACCAGTTTCTGGTTCGAGCCGGCCGATCTGTTGATCGCCGGAGATACCCTGTTTCGCAGTGGTATCGGCCGCACCGATTTGCCCGGTGGCAATCACGGTCAGATCGTCAAGTCCATTCGCGAGCGGCTCTATACTCTGGATGACAATGTGGCTGTGGTCACCGGCCATGGGCCGGGTACCACGATTGGTGATGAGAAGTATCACAACAGGTTCGTGCGGGTCTGAATGCCCGCTTCCCCCAACAGAGACGGAGTGCTTATGAAGCAACAGATACTGGCGATGCTGGAGTTGCAGAATGCGATGAATAGCAGGGTGAATGAGAACTGGGCCGAGCAGCATTTTGCATGGTATCGGGCGATATGGGTGGAATGTGCCGAATTGCTTGATCACTATGGTTGGAAGTGGTGGAAAAAACAGACGCCGGATGCAAACCAGGTAAAACTGGAGCTGGTGGATATCTGGCATTTCGGCCTCAGTATTCTGCTGCTGGAATCCCGGAACCATCATGGAGATATAGCCCTGTTGGTGGAGCAGCAGTTGGCGAATGCCAAGCCTTCCGGTGATTTTCGTGAAGACCTCGAGGCATTTACCCTGAGCACCCTGCAAACCAAAAAGTTTGATGTGGCCGGGTTCGGTGCCTTGATGGCGGGGGTGGGGTTGAGTTTTGATGAGCTCTACACACGCTATGTCGGTAAAAATGTGCTGAACTTTTTTCGCCAGGACCACGGCTACCAGGACGGCAGCTACCGCAAGCAGTGGGGCAGCAAGGAAGATAATGAACACCTGGTGGAAGCGGTTGCAGAACTTGATCATCGTTGCCCTGAGTTCAAGGATGATCTCTATCAGGCCCTGCAGAATCGCTATGCCGACAGCGCCTGACCCGTTTGGGCGTCTGTGCTAAAACCGATAGAATGGCCTCTTCTCTGAGTGGTTCCACAACCCAAAAAACTGTTACAAGACAATCATGATCGATTTCGATACTCGCAAACAGCGACTGGAATTCAACAAGCTTCAAAAACGCCTGCGCCGCAATGTGGGCAAGGCCATTGCCGACTTCAATATGATTGAAGAGGGTGACAAGGTGATGGTCTGCCTGTCCGGCGGGAAAGATTCCTACGGTTTGCTGGATATTTTGCTCGGCCTGCAGAAAACCGCACCGGTCAGCTTTGAGCTGGTCGCCGTCAATCTCGACCAGAAACAACCCGGCTTTCCGCCTGAGGTGTTGCCCCGTTATTTGACCGAACTGGGGGTTCCCTTTCATATTCTGGAAAAGGACACCTACAGTGTTGTCACCGAGTTGATTCCTGAGGGCAAGACCTACTGCAGTCTTTGTTCGCGTTTACGGCGGGGGACCTTGTACGGCTTTGCCGAGCAGATCGGTGCCACCAGGATTGCCCTTGGCCACCATCGCGATGACATGATTGAAACCCTGTTTCTGAATATGTTCTACGGTGGAAAACTGAAGTCCATGCCGCCAAAACTACTCAGCGATGACAAGCAGAATATGGTGATACGCCCACTTGCCTACTGCAAGGAAAGCGACCTGGAGCGCTATGCCATAGCCAAGCAGTTCCCGATTATTCCCTGTAATCTGTGCGGTTCTCAGGATGGCTTGCAGCGCAAGGTCATCAAGGACATGTTGCAAACTTGGGAGAAAGAGCATCCCGGACGTCTGGAAACGATTTTTAGTGCCATTCAGTCCGTTGAGCCATCACAGCTGGCCGATGTCTCCCTGTTTGATTTCGCGGATTTAAAGCTGGATCGGTCGCCGCGCATCGGGGCGGTCAATCTCTGGGATGCCGACAGCGATGCTGTCCGCGAGCCCGCCTGATGCGCTACGGCTTTCGGTGCCGGAGTGATCACCCTATAATCATTCCTTTCAGCAAGGCGGATACTGCCCCATGAGTTATCAGGTTCTGGCCCGCAAGTGGCGCCCTCGCAATTTTAGCGAGATGGTTGGGCAGGAGCATGTGTTGCGGGCCCTGATCAATGCCCTCGATAACAACCGGCTGCACCATGCCTATCTGTTTACCGGTACCCGGGGTGTGGGGAAAACCACTATTGCCCGTATTCTGGCCAAATGCCTCAATTGTGATACGGGCATCAGCTCTAAGCCCTGTGGTACATGCAGTGCCTGTGTGTCGATCGCAGAGAATCGATTCGTTGATCTGATAGAAGTGGATGCGGCTTCCCGTACCAAGGTCGAGGACACCCGGGAGCTGCTGGACAACGTTCAATACGCACCGACGGCGGGGCGCTTTAAAGTCTACCTGATCGACGAGGTGCATATGCTCTCGGGTCACAGCTTTAACGCACTGCTGAAAACCCTTGAAGAACCACCACCTCACGTGAAATTTTTGCTGGCCACCACGGATCCGCAAAAACTGCCGGTGACAATTCTGTCGCGCTGCCTGCAATTCAACCTCAAACACCTGAGTCCTGAACGAATTGTGGAGCATCTGCAGTTTGTATTGGGTGAGGAAAAGGTCCCTTGCGAAGAGGCCGGTCTCTGGGCTCTGGCCCGCTCTGCCGACGGCAGTATGCGCGACGCCCTGAGTCTAACTGATCAGGCCATTGCTCACGGTGGTGGCAAAATCACCGAGGCGGAAGTCTATGACATGCTTGGTGCCATTGACCTTGGGGCCATCGCCGATATTGCCAGAGCGCTGGCTAACCGGGATGCGGTGGATGTCCTGGCGGTGGTAGGGCGTATGGCGGAGCATGCTCCGGATTTTGGTGCCGCATTGGCCGATCTGCTTTCAGTCTGGCACCGGGTTGCCATCGCGCAAACCGTTCCCGATGCACTGGACAATCGACATGGTGATGACCCATTGGTGCGCGAGTTGGCAAAAGCACTCAGTCCCGAAGATGTTCAGTTGTTTTACCAGATAGCCCTGTTGGGGCGACGGGATCTGCCACTGGCACCGGAACCCCGAATCGGCTTTGAAATGGCTCTGCTGAGAATGCTGGCATTTCAGCCGGTGGCAGACAGTGCTGTACAACCCCCCCCGGTACAAGCGGGTGACCCTGCTGTGTCCGTCCCTCCGACCGCAGAGGGGGCGGAGGAGTCGCCAAAAAAGTCCCTATCCAGTGATCGCGACAGCACGCTGTCAGCAACTGTGCGGGCGGATTCTCTAGAAACATTCAAGCCGGCTCTGGATCGATCATCAGTTGAATCGGTCCCCGAGATGGAGGTGGTTTCCGCCATTGCCGATGAGGTGTCGGAAACGCTGTCGGTTAACCCGGCACCACTGGATATCACTCCCAAGCCATCAACTGGAGATGATATGGCGGTAACGTCCATTGAGCCGGCGCCTTGGGTTGAGTCGGAGACGCTGGCCTCATTTTCCCGTCAGGCCCGATATCAGACGGCTGTTGAGAGCAACACTGTTGAGAATAAAACGGAGGCCGTATCGAGCGAGCAGTCAGGGGTAACTTGTGATTTGACGTCGGCGGTGCAGAAGGAAGAGGTGGTGCCTGAGGTTGCTGAACGCGCGAATCCTTTAATAGCCGTGAACCCGGTGCCGTTGGCTGAGGCGGTACCGGACCGCTGGATTGAAATTTACCAGGGACTTCAGGTGGCTGGTTTGTTGCAAAATATTGCCGCCAATTTGTGCCTGGTGGATGCCGATGGTCCAACGTTACACTTTGTGCTGGATATCGCCAG
>DDNV01000036.1:6303-12611 GCA_002341315.1 Cellvibrionales bacterium UBA2511 | reverse complement strand
GCCGATGTCCTCACAGAATACTTTGGCGAGCCAGTGACCGTGCAGATTGAAGTAGGTGCAGTCGCTACTGAAACCCCTTTGGCCCGCACTGAAAGACTGCGCCGTGAGCGCCAGTCGCAGGCGGTGGAGCAGCTGCGGCTGGATCCCAATGTTCGGCGAATCACCGAGCTGTTTAATGGCATTTTGCTGGAAAATACAATTAAACCAATAGATTAATTAATATCGGTAACTATATGAATATAAATGAATTGATGAAGCAAGCTCAAGACATGCAAACAAAGATGCAGCAACTGCAGGCCGAGGCGGCCAAAACAGAGGTCACCGGGGAAGCGGGTGCCGGTCTGGTACAGGTGGTGATGAATGGTCGCCACGATGTGCGCAAGGTCAATCTGGATCCATCCCTGCTCACTGAAGAAAAAGGCTTCCTGGAAGATCTGCTGGCAGCGGCTGTCAACGATGCCGTCAGAAAGGTCGAGGAAGACCAGCGCAAACAGATGGAAAAACTCACCGGTGGCATGCAGATGCCGCCGGGTTTCCAGATGCCTTTTTGAGCCGTTGCTCAGATAGCAAGACAGGGCGCGCCTTGATGAAGGGTGTGTTCGAATGATTCCCGAGAGATTGGAAACAGACTGTGTTCAGCCCTTTGATAGACGAATTGATTGATGCCTTGCGCTGTCTGCCCGGTGTTGGCCCAAAGTCCGCCCAGCGAATGGCGCTGCAGCTGCTGGAGCGCAACCGCGATGGCGCCGTTCGTCTTTCCAGTGCGCTGAATCAGGCTGCTGAGCACGTGCGGCGTTGCCGGATGTGCCGGACGTTGACGGAAGCCGACCTGTGTGAAATATGCAGTAACGGGCGTCGCGACATCCATCAGTTATGCGTGGTGGAAACACCGGCCGATATGTTTGCTATTGAGCACAGTGGCAGCTATCGGGGGCGTTATTTTGTCCTGCTGGGCCATCTTTCGCCGATTGATGGTATTGGGCCGGATGCCATCGGTGTCGATCATCTGATGTCCCGGTTGGCCGAAGAAGAGATCAATGAGTTGATTCTGGCCACGAATCTCACCGTCGAGGGCGAAACCACGGCCCATTACATCAGTGAAAGAGCCAGAATGCTCAATGTGACCGTGAGTCGTATCGCCCACGGGGTGCCAATGGGTGGCGAGCTTGAATATGTGGATGGCGGAACTCTGTCGCATGCCTTTACCAGCCGCAAACAACTATAGTGGGTCTGCCAATTCATGCCGCAGATTTCTTAATGACCTTTGTAACGGGAAGCACTGATGTCTGAACAAATGCCGTCACCGATTCTGGTGGCTGACAGTGCCGCTTTGAGCCACTGCGTCGAAGTGCTGCATGAATCCGATGTGCTGGCCGTTGACACCGAGTTTATGCGAACCGATACGTTTTACCCGATACTGGGTTTGATCCAGATATTTGACGGGCAGCAATGCTGGCTTATTGATCCCGTGGCACTGGATTCACTCGATGAGCTGGGCAGCGTTTTTAAAAACCCGGCAATTATCAAGGTATTCCACTCCTGTTCTGAGGATCTGGAGGTGCTGCAGCATGTGATGGGTACTCTGCCTCAACCGCTGTTTGATACCCAGATTGCGGCGGCATTGTCCGGTTTCGGGTTCTCCCGGGGCTATGCCGCTTTGGTGGATGACCTGTTGGGTCATCACGTGCCCAAGGGCGAGACCCGCTCAGACTGGCTGCAGCGGCCTCTCAGTGAGGCGCAACTGGGTTATGCGGCGTCCGATGTCTATTTCCTGCTGCCTGTTTATCATTTGTTGGTGGCGGCGCTGGAAAAACTCGATCGGACGGCATGGATGGACGAGGAAATGACGACATTGGTCGATCGTTCGCTTCAGACCGATGACACGGCAGACTATTATCGCAAGGTTAAGGGTGCCTGGAAGTTGGAAGCGAAAGCACTGCAGGTATTGCAGGCAATTTGCCAGTGGCGGGAAGTCGAGGCGCGGCAGCGCAATCGTCCGCGCAACCGCCTGATAGCTGATCGGACCCTGCTGGATATCGCCATCGCGCAACCGGCCAACAAGCAGTCACTGGCCGGTATCGAAGGCATTTTCCCGGGTTTTTTACGCCGTTATGGTGACGATCTTCTGTCACTGATTCATCGGGCGCAGAGCGATCATGTATCAAATCCCAGGCCGTTGCCGCCGCTGGATGCGCCTTTGCCAAAAGCGGCCCGGGATATGGCGAAGGAACTTAAGGCGGTGGCCAGCGAATGCGCAGAATCCCGGAACCTGTCGGTTGAAATGCTGGTCAGAAAGCGCGATATCGAAGAGTTGGTGCGTTCGGCGGTCGATACCGGCAAGCCCGTCCTCTCCGCTGCATTGCGGGAAGGCTGGCGCTATGACCTGATCGGACAGGTGCTTCTTGCTGAAGTCTGTCGTCTTTTGTCATCCAGGGCGAGTATCGTCAATGAGTAAACAAATCTGCAAAATCTATCGCAGCTCGAAAAATGAAGCCATGTATCTCTATGTCGATCATCAGGAGGATCTGGACCGAATCCCTGAGCCGTTGTTACAGCGATTCGGCAAACCCAAACTGGCAATGACCCTGGCACTGTCTTTGGATAAAAAGCTGGCCAGAGCCGATGTCGCCAAGGTGCTCGAAGCGATCAGAGAGCAGGGTTATTACCTGCAGTTGCCACCAAGTCCCGAGGCGTATATGCAGGAATTGCGTAATAAAAACGATAAGCTTTAAAGGGTAAGTGATTGAGTAAAAAACCTTTTTGGGAAGAAAAATCTCTGGCAGAAATGAGTCGCGATGAATGGGAGCAGCTCTGTGATGGTTGCGCCCGGTGTTGTCTGCACAAGCTCGAAGATGAGGAGAATGGCGATATCTTTTATACGGATGTTGCCTGTCAGTTGCTCGACCAGACCAGCTGCCGTTGCGTCGATTACCGGCATCGGTTGGCAAAAGTGCCGGATTGTCTGGCCCTGTCACCCGAAAAAATAGATCAATTCCACTGGTTGCCAGATACCTGCGCTTATCGCCTACTGGCTGCTGGCCGCCGATTGAAAGCCTGGCATCCGCTGGTTTCCGGCGATCCTGAATCAGTACACCGGGCAGGCATTTCAGTCCGGGGCAGGGTGGTTGAAGAATTTTCCGTAGCAGAGCAGGATATGGAGGACCATGTGATCCACTGGGTGAGCAGTTGATCCGGTTTTCTTGAGTTCTCTTTGACATCTTCTGCCAACTGGTTTTTAGTGGCGGCCTCTGCTTTTCAGAGGGTGAGTCAAAACATCTCGGGCAATCATCACCATTAGGTTATACTCGCCGGTCACGGATTGAATAACGGACGTATCAAAGGGAAAGGAGCGTATTTATGTATTCAGACGAAAACTATCTTTGGGGACTGGTCGCCTATTATGTCGGTAGTGGGCTGGTGTTGCTGTTTTTATGGCGGTTCCGCGAGCTGTTACCCGGTAGGCATTTTCGCAATGTGCTGCTGCTGTTGATCAGTGCCACTTTACTGGTGCCTATCAAGGCCTACCCCGACCTCCACTATCTGGCCCCGGCCTGGTTTGTCAGCTTGTATGAGGGGCTAACGAGTGCTTCGGATCAGGGTTATTTGCGTGGCGCGCTGCCCATCTTCGTCTGCTTTTTTGCAGCATTGCTGGTTTATACTGGTGGGCAGCTGATTGCCGGTCAGTTTGTTCGATCCTCCAGGACTGCAGACCACGAAGTGAATTCCTAGAGAGTCAAAGCGACTTCAAGTGTTTCCAGCTGCTCGGCCAGTTCCAGCCATTGAATTTCAACTGCCTCTCGCTGCTGTTTGAGCTGACTCTGTTCAAACAGCAGTGACTGCAGCGCCTCTTTGTGCTCGGGTTGATAAATTGCCGGGTCGGCAAGACGATTTTCAACATCATTGACCGCCACATCCAGCTTGTTCATGCGCATTTCTGCTTCACTCAGGGCCTTCTTGAGCGGACGCAGCTGTTGCCGGATTTCAGCCCCTTCACGGCGTTGCTGTTTGCGCTGTATAGCAGGCCCGGGTGCGGAGGATGTTTGTTCGCCTTTGTCGCGCAAATGTGACAGTAGCCAGTGGGTGTAGCTGTCGAGGTCGCCAGCAAAAGGCGCCACTTCCTCAGCGTTTACCAGCAATAGGTCATCAACGGTATTCCGGATCAAATGCCGATCATGGGAAATCAGTACCACAGCACCGGCAAAGTCCTGTAACGCCATGGTCAGCGCATGGCGCATTTCGAGATCCAGGTGGTTGGTGGGTTCGTCGAGTAACAGCAGGTTGGGCTTTAGCCAGACGATGATCGCCAGAGCCAGTCGTGCCTTTTCACCACCTGAGAAATGCTCGATCACATCCAGTGCCATGTCGCCACGGAAATCAAAGCGACCCAGAAAATTGCGCATGCTTTGTTCAGTGGCGCTCGGCGTCAGTCGCTGTAAATGCAGCAGGGGACTGGCGGATATATCGAGAGCATCGAGTTGGTGTTGGGTGAAATAGCCGATGGAGAGGTGTTCCCCCGCAACGCGCTCACCACCGAGAGGCCGTAAATCACCGGCCAGGGTTTTAATCAGCGTCGATTTGCCGGCGCCGTTGGCGCCGAGCAGTGCGATTCGGCTACCCGGATGCAAGGTCAGGTTGACTTCGCTGAGGATAGGTTTGTCGGGATAACCCGCCACAGTTTTACTGAGTGATAGCAGCGGATCGCTGATTCGTTCCGGTGGGAAAAATTCAAAGTCGAACGGTGAATCAATATGCGCGGGCGCGACGGTTGCCATTCGCTCCAGTTCCTTCAGGCGGCTCTGGGCCTGTCGGGCCTTGGTGGCCTGAGCCCTGAAGCGAGCGACGAATCGATTGATTTCTCCGATACGGCGTTGCTGCTTTTCATAAACAGCCTGCTGTTGGGTGAGTCGCTCGCTGCGCTGGCGCTCAAATGCCGAGTAGTTGCCGCGGTAGCTGAGCAGGCTGGCGTGTTCGATATGAAAAATTTCTTCGCAGACGTTGTCGATAAAATCCCGATCGTGGGAAATCAACAAAACGGTACCCGGGTAATTCTGCAGCCATCGTTCCAACCAGAGAGTCGTATCCATATCCAGGTGGTTGGTAGGCTCGTCTAGCATCAGAAAATCGGATGGGCACATCAATGCTCTGGCCAGATTCAGGCGAATCCGCCAGCCACCTGAAAAACGGCTCACTGGGGAAGCTCTTTCCTCTGCAGAAAAGCCCAGCCCCTCCAGCAATTGTTCCGCCCGTAGCGGAGCGGTATAACCATCGATCTCGTCCAGTGCCTGATGCAGGTTGGCCAGCCGGTCGTTGGCCTGATCGGTTTCGGCCCGGGCGATGTCTGCCTCCAGCTTGCGCAGGGTCTCGTCACCATCAATGACAAAGTCGAGCGCAGCCCGGTCGGTTGTCTGTATCTCCTGTGCCATATGGGCCATGCGCCATTGACCGGGGATCTGCAGCGTGCCTTCCTCCACTGTCAACTCCCCCAGAAGCAGGCTGAAAAGGCTCGATTTGCCAGCGCCATTGGCACCAATCAATGCTATTTTTCGACCCGGGTGGATGGTTGCGCTGGTTTTTTCCAGTAGCCGTTTGGTGCCCCGCTGCAGGGTAATATTTTCCAGAATGATCATGGCCGGCATTATGACGGATTTGTGGTCTTTAAGCCGCATTGGCATGCGTCGTTTGGGTTACTTTTGGCAATTAATTTAGTGGTGGTCAACAAACCGCCACAAGTTCTGTTGTACGTCCGCCGGGCATTTGGTTAGCATTGGTTATCGGGCTAAAACCATTGCAGAATGACCCGTGCGGTAAAAAACATAACAATCCCGGGGGGGTGAGCAATGTCTGAGAATCAGCAGCCAATGGATGTGAACGAAGCAGTACGAAAATCGTGGGAACACTTTGGATTGCCTGCGGAGTTGCCGCCCTGTGATTTTCAGTCACTTCTGGATGTGCTGGAGGATGCGGTATCGCACTTTCCGGATAACCCGGCGGTGACGTCCTTGGGTGGCACGTTAAGCTTTGCTGAGCTGGATACCCTTTCTACCCGGTTTGCCGCCTATTTGCAGCAACACACCCAGCTAAAGCCCGGTGACCGTCTGGCCATTCAGATGCCCAGCCTGATTCAGTACCTGGTGGTGGCCTACGGTGCTTTTAAAGCCGGATTAGTGGTGGTGAATATCAACCCAATGTATACCGAGGTGGAGCTCGACTATCAGCTCAATCACGCCGGGGTGAAGGCCGTGGTGGTGTTTGATCGCTTCCTGGGTATCGTGGAAGCCGTACGCGATCAGACACCGGTGGAAACCGTG
>DDNV01000036.1:3038-6183 GCA_002341315.1 Cellvibrionales bacterium UBA2511 | reverse complement strand
TCACCCCTTAAACGTCGGTTGATGAGCGTGGTGCTTAAACTGATGGGTAAAGCGGTGAAGCCCGGCCGTGCAATCCCTTTGCAGCAGGTATTTGCCGAGACTGCCGACGTCGCATATCAACCGGTTGAGCTGACACTGGACGATATGGCGCTGTTGCAATACACCGGCGGGACAACCGGTGTCTCCAAACCCGCCATCATCAGTCACGGCAATATGGTCGATGTCACTCGCCAGGCTTGGGCATTGCTTGAGATGTCGGGTCTGGAGCGGGGCAAAGAACGGATTGTTTCACCGTTGCCGCTCTATCATATCTATGCCTTTGCGCTCTCTGTAACCACCGGCGTGTATATCGGGGCTCACTCGCTGTTGGTGCCAAATCCGAGGGATATCAAGGGCTTCGTCAAGCTGTTGAGGCGCTGGCCCGCCACACTGTTTTCCGGGCTGAACACCCTGTTTGTGGCATTGCTCAAGCATCCCGACTTTACCCGCATTGATTTTTCCGGTCTGAAAATTACCCTGTCGGGCGGTTCCGCTCTGGCCAGTGACACCGGTAAGGCCTGGCAGGACAAGACCGGCTGCGAGATCAGCGAAGCCTATGGTCTTACCGAGGCTTCGCCGATCGTGTCATTTTCTCCGCGGGGTTCCGGCAAGGCCGGCTCTGTGGGTATTGCTGTTCCTGAGACAGAGTTGCGAATTGTCGATGACGAGGGAAAGGCATTAACCGTTGATGAACACGGCGAACTCTGGGTGCGGGGTCCGCAGGTGATGTCCGGCTATCTGGATTTCCCTGAAGAGACAGCCAAAACCATTACTGACGACGGTTGGCTGAAAACCGGTGACATCGCATCAGTGGACCGGGATGGGTTTCTCCGCATTCACGACCGCAAAAAAGACATGATCAGTGTGTCGGGTTTTAACGTCTATCCCAATGAGATTGAAAACGTGGTGTCGCATCATCCCGACATCAGTTACTGCGCGGTCGTTGGCGTGCCAGACGAGCACTCGGGTGAAGCGGTCAAGTTGTATCTGGTCAGCACCAATCCCGAGCTGACCGCGGACGACATGCACGATTACTGTGCGAAGCAGCTGGCCCGCTATAAATTACCAAAATACATTGAGTTCCGTGATGAGCTGCCGCTCTCCAACGTCGGTAAGGTTTTGCGTCGAGAGTTGCGTGATAGCTGACCGAATGACACGAACGCAACGATGACGGACGATGTTTCTCAATGGCAGGACAGGATTGCGCGGTGCCTCGGGGTTGACCGTGAGCCGCTGACCCGACAACTGGACAAGATCGCCCGGCGGGCTGCGCAGGACAAGCCGTTTGACCGGGAGATGAAGGCATTTTTGGCGCGGCTGGAAAAATCCAGCCAACGCTATCAAGCACGTCGGGCCAGTGTGCCGTCGCTGACATATCCGGAAGATCTGCCCATTGCGGCCCGTCGGGAGGACCTTCGCAAGGCGATTGCCGATCATCAGGTGGTGATTGTGGCTGGGGAAACCGGCTCCGGTAAAACCACCCAGTTACCCAAAATTTGTCTTGAGCTCGGTCGCGGCGTCGCCGGCATGATCGGCCACACCCAGCCGCGTCGCATTGCGGCCCGGACGGTAGCCAACCGTATCACTAAGGAGTTGCAGCAACCACTTGGCGAAACGGTCGGTTATCAGGTTCGTTTCAGTGAGCAGATCGGCGATAACACGCTGGTTAAACTGATGACTGACGGTATTCTGCTCGCCGATATTCAGAATGACCGACTGCTGCACCGCTACGATACCCTGATTATCGACGAGGCCCATGAACGGAGCCTGAATATCGACTTCCTGCTCGGCTATCTGAAAAATATTCTCCCCCAGCGCCCCGACCTGAAAGTGGTTATCACCTCTGCGACCATCGATGTAGAGCGTTTCTCGCAGCACTTCGATGATGCACCGATTATTGAGGTATCCGGCCGCACCTATCCCGTGGACGTTGAATACCGTCCCGCCGAGGAAGACCGGGATCTGTCGCTGCAGGTGCTGGATACGGTAGAAGAGATTCTGACGTTGCCAAAGCGGGGTGACATCCTGGTGTTCCTCAGCGGCGAGCGCGAGATTCGCGAAACGGCCAATCTGTTGCGCAAGGCGCAACTGCCTCACCTCGAGGTGGTGCCACTCTATGCCCGTTTGAGTCTGGCGGAGCAGGGCCGGGTATTTTTGCCCCACAAGGGTGTACGGGTGGTACTGGCCACCAATGTGGCGGAAACCTCCCTGACAGTGCCCGGCATCCGTTATGTGATTGACCCGGGCACGGCCAGAATCAGTCGCTACAGTTATCGCACCAAGGTACAACGACTGCCAATAGAACCGGTTTCTCAGGCCAGTGCCAACCAGCGCAAGGGGCGCTGTGGCCGGGTCAGTGAAGGGGTTTGTTTTCGCCTCTACAGCGAAGCGGACTTCAATAACCGTCCGGCCTATACCGATCCCGAAATTGTCCGCACCAACCTGGCTTCAGTGATTCTACAAATGCTGCAGTTGAAAATTGGTGATATCCGTGACTTTCCGTTTGTCGAGGCCCCGGACCAGCGGCTGATCAACGACGGTTTCAGTCTGTTGCAGGAGTTGCATGCAGTTACTCCGCAGGGCGAGTTGACCGAGACAGGGCGGCAACTCTCCCGTATTCCGGCCGATCCGAGGTTGGGCAGGATGTTGCTTGCGGCCGGAAAAGAAGGCGCCCTGCGTGAATTGCTGGTTATCGTCTCCGCACTCAGTGTTCAGGATCCCCGGGAGCGGCCCGCCGACAAGCAGCAGGCCGCCGACGAAAAACATCGCCAGTGGCAGGATAAACACTCGGATTTCACGGCGCTGTTAAACCTCTGGAATACGATGGAAGACCAGCGCCAGGCATTGGGCCGCAACCCGTTTGACAGATATTGCCGACAGCAGTTTGTATCGCCCCTGCGAATCAGGGAATGGCGGGATTTGCATCACCAGTTGCACCGTTATTGTCGTGAGCTGAAGTTACCCGAAAACCGTGATCCAGCGGACTATCCGGCGATCCACCGAGCCCTGTTAACCGGTTTGCTGGGGCAAGTGGGATTCCGCCACGATGAACGGGAATTTCTCGGCCCGCGCAATCGCAAGTTCCATGTTTTTCCCGCCTCTGGAC
>DDNV01000036.1:0-2949 GCA_002341315.1 Cellvibrionales bacterium UBA2511 | reverse complement strand
CTTTAAAAAACCGCCCAAGTGGCTAATGGCAGCAGAAATTATTGAGACGTCAAAACTGTACAGTCATGTCAACGCCGCGATTGAACCTGAATGGCTGCAGGAGCTGGCGGCACATCTGGTCAAGAAAAGTTATAGCGAACCTCATTACAGTGCCCGGCGAGGGCAGGTGATGGCTTTTGAGCAACAGACGTTGTATGGACTGCCGATTCTCACGAGAAAACCCTGTAACTACAGTGCGATTGATCCATCCGTGTGTCGCGACATCTTCATTCGTGCCGCACTGGTGGAGGGCGAGTATCGGGGTAAGGGTGCATTTTTCGACCACAATCAAGCAATGCAGGAAAATCTCGAGGATATGGAATCGCGAATCCGTCGTCGCGATGTGCTGGTGGATGATGAGGTGATGTACCAGTTTTATCAGGAGCGCTTGCCCCTCCATATTGTTAATCTGAAAGGCTTTGAAAAATGGCGCACCGAGGCAGAAAAAAAGGACCCCAAGCTGTTGTGGATGGACGAGTCCCTATTGATCCAGCGGGAGCTTGATGAAGACCTTGAGACCCAATACCCGGATCATCTGGAGTGGCAGGGCACAGCCTATCCACTGAGTTACCATTTCGAGCCGGGGCATCCCGAAGACGGGGTGAGTATGACGGTTCCTGTCAGTATCCTCCACCAGTTGCCAAACTACCGTTTTGAGTGGTTGGTGCCGGGTATGCTGAGGGATAAGTGTATTGCTTTAATCAAGGGGTTGCCGAAATCACTGCGTCGTCATTTCGTGCCGGTTCCCGGTTTTGTGGACAAGGCGCTGGCGGGCCTGAAGGCGGATGATTTACCTCTTGCCGAGTCCCTTGGACATCAGTTGAAAAGGCTCTCCGGTGTGACAGTTGCCGATGGGCAGTGGCAGCAGGTTGAGCTGGAGCCCATTTATTCCATTAATATCCGCCTGACCGATGAGCAGGGCGAGCTGTTGGCGATGGGTCGGAATCTGAACGAACTCAAAGCGACCTACCGGGGGCGGGTCTCCCAAACGATCAATGAATCCTCAGTCGACAGCATCGAGAAAAAAGACCTTTCCGGTTGGACATTTGATGAGTTGCCGGAGGTGTTCACTGTCCGGCAGCAGGGGTTGGCTATTCGCACCTATCCGGCGCTGGTTTGTGACGGAAACTGGGTGGATTTGAAGTTACTGGATAATCCGGCAAGAGCCGCCAATGAAACGGTCAGGGGGTTGCTGAAGCTCTATCAGTTGAGCTATCCGCAGGGGGTGAAATACCTGCGAAAAACCTTGCTGAAGGGCTGTGATTTGTCGTTGAAAGCCGCCCATTTCCTGAGTCGAGAGCAGCTGCTCGGCTCGCTGATAGACGCAGCCTATTACCGTTCGTTGATCGAGGGCAACGCTGTACCGCGAAACCGCCAAGCCTTTGAGCAGCAACTTCTGGAGGGCAGGGCGGAGATTGCCGGTGCCGCCCTGCAGCTCGAGCAACTGTTACTCAGTTGCTTACCTTTGCGGGCTGATATTTATCGAGCCATCAAAAAACTTGGCCTCGTTGCATTACATGCCGCAACAGATATCAATCGGCAGGTTGACGGTCTGTTCTGCGACGATTTTTTGCTGGATGTCCCCGCGGAATGGTTACAGCAATACCCTCGCTATCTCAAGGCGATCCTGCTGCGACTGGAAAAGCTGCCGGGCCAGCCGGAAAAGGATCGACAGTCAGTGCAGCAGCTGGCAAAACTGGAGGAGCACCTCTATCCTTGCTTTAGCAACTGGCGCGATCTTGCTAGTGACGTGCGGAAGGAGGTGTGGCAGCATTATTTTATGTTGCAGGAATACCGTGTTTCACTGTTTGCCCAGCAATTGGGTACCCGTGTGCCTGTTTCTGAGAAGCGGATAACCGCTCACTGGCTCGAGCTGCAGTCAATGCTGGCAGGGACCTGATTCGGTGTATTAACTGGATCGGGAAACTTATTCAGTGACGTCCAGTCTGACGTTAGACCCTTTCGTCTACGGTCGAGTATGCTTTCGGCCAACTAACCTAAATGGAGATTAATGATGAGCAAACGTAATCTGAGTCCACTAGCAGCGGCGGTGGGTGCCGCATTTATGGCATCTGTCACGCTTTCCCCAATGGCATCCGCCACCGAAAATCCCTTTCAGGCTACTGAGCTGGGCGCAGGCTATAAATTGGCCGGTGACCATGGCGAAGGCAAATGTGGTGAAGGCAAGTGCGGTGAAGCTGAAAAGGGAGATAAAGAAGGTAAATGCGGTGAGGGCAAGTGTGGCGAAGCCGAAAAAGGTGATAAAGGCGATAAAGAAGGGAAGTGCGGTGAAGGGAAGTGCGGTGGCCAAGGCTAAGTTGAGTAGCCTGTACGACCATGTCTGATCGCCAATACTCCGTTCAGGGGGTAGGGCTGGGATTGCGGCGAACACTGATGGGTTCGCTGTGGTCCCAATCACCTGAAAATATCGATTTTATGGAGGTGGCCCCGGAGAACTGGATCGGAGTGGGGGGGCGTCTTGGTCATCAGTTCCGCGCTTTTACGGAACGTTACCCTTTTGTTTGTCATGGTCTCTCTCTGTCAATCGGTTCCCCCGCGCAGCTGGATTTTGAGCTGTTGTCGAGAGTTAAAGCCTTTCTAGATCAACATCAGGTGCGTTACTACACTGAACATTTGAGTTATTGCAGTGATCACGGGCATCTCTATGACCTGATGCCCATTCCCTTCACTGAGTCGGCTGTTCACTACGTGTCTGGAAGAATTCGTCAGGTTCAGGATTTTCTCGGTCGGCGTATCGCAGTGGAGAACGTCTCCTACTATGCGGCGCCCCAACAGGAAATGTCTGAAATTGACTTTATCAATGCGGTGATCGCAGAGGCCGACTGCGATCTGTTGCTGGATGTGAACAACATCTACGTGAACAGTATCAATCATCGCTACAACGCAGAG
>DDNV01000098.1:18251-27159 GCA_002341315.1 Cellvibrionales bacterium UBA2511 | reverse complement strand
GCATCCACCGGGCAGGCCTGGATACACTTGGTGCAGCCAATACATTCGTCCTCGCGGATATACGCCACGGTTTTGACATCATTTTCCTCGCCGTGCTCGGCATCGAGCGAGGGCGCTTCGACTCCCAACAGGGTGGCCAGTGCATTGATGGTGCTTTGGCCGCCAGGAGGACATTTGTTGATCGCATCGCCATTGGCGATAGCCTGGGCATAGGGTCTGCAGCCGGGATAGCCACATTGGCCGCACTGGGTCTGGGGTAACAGTTCGTCAATCTGTTGGACGATGGGGTCGCCTTCAATGCGGAATTTAATGGCGGCAAAGCCCAGCACGGCACCAAATACCAATGCCAGCCCCACCAGTGCAACCAGTGCGGCGATCAGAGGGTTTTGCAATATCAACTCAATCACACAGAACCCCTATACCAACCCGCTAAAGCCCATGAAG
The DNA here is from genome assembly GCA_002341315.1 of Cellvibrionales bacterium UBA2511. Lineage (GTDB taxonomy): Bacteria > Pseudomonadota > Gammaproteobacteria > Pseudomonadales > Porticoccaceae > Porticoccus. Next base: position 26,715 of record DDNV01000098.1, on the reverse strand, counting down.
GCCAGTGACATCAAGCCGGCGGTAATCATGCCGATGGCGGCTCCGCGAAACGGGGTCGGCACATCGGCCACCGCCAGCCTTTCTCGCATGGCGGAAAACAGGATCAATACCAGCGAAAAGCCGATGGCGGCACCAAAACCATACAGTGTGGACTGGAACAGGTTGTGGGCCTTGGCGGTATTTTGGAGTGCAACCCCGAGCACCGCACAATTGGTGGTGATCAGCGGAAGAAATACCCCCAGAACCCGGTACAGCAGAGGGCTGGTTTTTTCGATAAACATTTTGGTGAACTGCACGACCACTGCGATGACGAGAATGAAGGAAATCGTTTTCAGGTAGGTCAGGCCCAGCGGCTGTAGAATCCAGGTATTCACCAGGTAGCTGGACATGGCGGCGAGAGTCAGCACGAAAGTGGTAGCCCCGGCCATACCGATGGCGGTCTCCAGCTTGTTGGAGACCCCCATGAAAGGGCACAGGCCCAGAAACTGGACCAGAACAAAGTTGTTCACCAGGATGGCGCTGATCAGAATGACGGCAAATTCCTGCATTTCGTCCTGTCTCGCATGCGATGGGAAATAATGTCTACGCCAGCCATTATAGCGGCCTGCATTACTGACTAATAAGCATAAAACGTGAGCTGTTTAGTTTATTTGGCCATAAGGCATAGCGTTTAGTGATATGGCGACGTCGCTGTCGACGGTTAATTCGAGCAGGCCCCAGGGTATCAGACGACCCTCTGCCCGGGTTGTGCGCCACTGTCGGGAGACAACAAATAAATGCCCTGTTTGTCTCCTGCCGCCAGCACCATACCTTCCGACAGACCAAAGCGCATTTTGCGCGGTGCCAGATTGGCTACCAGCACAGTCAACCTGCCCTCCAGGTCTTCTGGTTGATAGGCGGCCTTGATTCCGGAAAATACCGTGCGGGTTTCGCCGCCGATATCCAGTGTCAGTTGCAACAGCTTGTCGGCGCCCTCCACGGCATTTGCCGCCACAATACGCGCTACACGCAGGTCGACCTTGATAAAATCCTCAAAACCGATTTCCGCCGCCAGCGGCTCTTCCATCAATGGACCGCAGAGCGGCGCTGAAGTCGTTTCCGCCAGTATTTCTTTGCTGGCCTCCAGCATGGCGGTCACCCTGTCCGGGTCTACCCGTTGCATCAACGGTTTGAAATTGTCGATGCGGTGTTTCAGTAGCGGTTCAATTTTGGCGGGCCAGTCCAGCGGGCTGTTGAGGAATGTCTCCGCGTCTGCCGCCATCGCGGGCAGCACTGGCTTCAGGTAAATCATCAGGGCGCGGAACAGGTTGATACCGAGGGAGCAGATGTCCTGAACCTCCTGTTCGCGGCCTTCTTCTTTCGCCAGTTGCCAGGGTGCTTTCGCGGCAATATATTCGTTGGCTGCATCGGCAAGTGACATGATTTCGCGGATCGCTCTGCCGAATTCCCGTTGCTCATAGTAGTCGGCAATACTGTCGGCAGCTGCCGAAACCCGGTGCCACAGGGCTTTATCCGCAATACTGGCCGCCAACACGCCGTCGTTACCCTTGCTGACAAATTTGGCACAACGACTGGCGATATTGACAACCTTGCCCACCAGATCGCTGTTGACCCGCTGGATAAAGTCGTCCAGGTTCAGATCCAGATCATCCACGCCGGAGGAGAGCTTGGCCGCAAAATAATAGCGCAGGTATTCCGGGTTGAGATTGTCCAGATAGCTGCGGGCATTGATGAAAGTGCCGCGGGATTTCGACATTTTCTTGCCGTTTACTGTCAGAAAGCCGTGTACGCACACCGCTGTGGGGGTGCGGAAACCGGCACTGCTGAGCATGGCCGGCCAGAACAGGGCGTGAAAATTGACAATGTCCTTGCCGATAAAGTGATACAGCTCGCTTTCGGCCTGTTCGCCCCAGAAGGTATCGAAATCGATGCCTTCGCGTTCACAGAGATTCCTGAAACTGGCCATGTAGCCGATTGGTGCATCCAGCCAGACATAGAAATATTTGCCCGGCGCATCGGGGATTTCAAAGCCGAAATAGGGCGCATCGCGACTGATATCCCACTCGTGCAGACCACCCTCCAGCCATTCCCCGAGCTTGTTGGCCACCTCTTCCTGTACGTGACCGGCGCGGGTCCAGGTCTTGAGAAAGTCACTGAATTCCGGCAGCTTGAAAAAAAAGTGCGTGGAAGCTTTCTCTATGGGTGTGGCACCAGAGATGACCGACACCGGGTTGATCAGGTCCGTTGGCGCATAGGTGGCTCCGCAGGCTTCGCAGTTATCGCCGTACTGGTCGTCAGTTTTGCATTTGGGACAGGTGCCCTTGATATAGCGATCCGCCAGAAACAGATGTTTTTCCGGATCATAGGCCTGGGTGATTTCCCGTGTGGCAATATGGCCGTTGTCCCGCAGACGGGAGTAAATCAGTGATGACAGCTCGCGGTTCTCCACAGAATGGGTGGAGTGGTAGTTATCAAAGTCAATCAGGAATGCTGCAAAATCCTGCTGGTGTTCTGTCCGGACCTGGTCGATCAGTTCTTCGGGGCTGATGCCGAGTTGTTCCGCCTTGAGCATGATGGCAGTGCCGTGCGCATCATCGGCGCAGACGTAGTAACATTCATGACCGCGCATTTTCTGGAAACGAACCCAGATATCTGTCTGAATGTATTCCACCAGATGCCCCAGATGGATTGAACCATTGGCATAGGGCAGGGCACTGGTAACAAGAATTTTTCGGCGTTCAGTCATGTTGGGAGCTGCTGTGGTTGGCGTTGAGAATCGACGCGATCAAAAGCGGTTGTCATTGAATACTGGTAAAGGGGCGCAACTATAACGGTTTTGCCCCGTTTTTTCATCCGTTGTCAAGGGGGATTTCTTATGGCTGATGTAACCGTTCAGGACGGTTTGGCAGAGATCAAACATATTATCGGTGTGGCGTCTGGCAAAGGCGGCGTCGGCAAATCCACCACCGCGGTGAATCTGGCGCTGGCATTGGCCGCCAACGGCGCCAAAGTCGGTATTCTGGATGCGGATATCTATGGCCCCAGCGTGCCGATGATGCTCGGTTTGCCCGACGGTACCCGGCCTCAGGTAGAGGAGGAAAAATACTTTTTGCCGGTGCCGGCCCACGGCATTGTGTCCATGTCCATGGGTTATCTGGTCACCGAGCAGACACCCATGGTCTGGCGCGGGCCAATGGCGACCGGTGCCCTGATGCAGATGCTCAATCAGACCCGTTGGGGTGCACTGGATTATCTGGTGGTGGATATGCCGCCGGGGACCGGCGATATCCAGTTGACCCTGGCCCAGAAGGCCCGTATGGCCGGTGCGGTGATTGTCACCACACCGCAGGATATTGCGTTACTGGATGCTCGCAAAGCGATTGAAATGTTCGGCAAGGTAAAGATTCCGGTATTGGGTATCGTGGAAAACATGGCAATGCATCGTTGCAGCCAGTGCGGTCATGAAGAGCCAATCTTTGGTGAAGGCGGTGGTCAGCGGGTTGCAGCGCAATACCAAACTGAGGTGTTGGGTTCCCTGCCGCTGGACCGGCTGATCCGGGAGCAGGTGGATGGCGGCAGACCTTCTGTGGTTGCGGAGCCGGAAGGCTCGGTTGCACAACGTTATGTTGAGATTGCCGCGCGTATCGCAGTGCTTCTGGCAGAGATTGGCAGTTCCGGTGGCCCACAAATCACGATTGAGTAACCGGTTCAAGATCGCCCTTTTTAGGACTTTGACCGGTTGATTCAAACCGGTATCATGGCCCACTTTCGGGCATACCTGGCATGCAGCAGCGAATTTTGACGTGGTTGTTTGCAAGCCCATTCAAGGCCCCCGTCACTTTACTTGAGAGCATCACAGTATGAGCATCAAATCCGACAAGTGGATTACCCGTATGTCCAGAGAACACGGCATGATTGAGCCGTTTCAGGGGGCCCAGGTACGACAGCCCGATCCCAACGGCCAGAAAGTAATTTCCTACGGGGTGTCGAGCTATGGCTACGATGTGCGCTGTGCCGATAATTTCAAGATTTTCACCAATATCCATTCCAAAACAGTCGATCCAAAGAATTTCGACTCCGATGCTTTTGTGGATGTGACGGGGGATTACTGCATTATCCCGCCCAACTCCTTCGCTCTGGCCAGCACGATCGAATACTTCCGTATACCACGCAATGTACTGACCATCTGTCTCGGTAAATCCACTTATGCCCGCTGTGGCATTATCGTCAATGTCACCCCGCTGGAACCGGAGTGGGAGGGTCACGTGACGCTGGAGTTTTCCAACACCACCAGCCTGCCGGCAAAGATCTATGCCAATGAAGGTGTCGCACAGATGCTGTTTTTTGAATCCGATGAGGTCTGTGAAATCTCTTATGCAGATCGGGGGGGGAAATACCAGGGTCAGCGCGGGGTTACCCTGCCGAAGGCTTGATGGGGGGCGAAGGGCTGCAAAGCCCCGTCACTGGCATTTGAGTGTTTACAATGACGGTGAATGCGTCATTGCTACGGCAAGGATGTAACAGAAAATCGCCACCGATATCAGGCTGAATAGTAACCGGATGCCCGCAGTTCGACCGCGTTTGATAGCGTATGTTCCCGTTCCAATATAGGCGACCAAAGCGATCAGCTTGGCGGTTAACCAGTTGTCGGCAAACGGATACTGGTGGCTGGCAACCATCAGATATAACGCGGAGGCGAGCAGCAGGGTATCGATAATGTGTGGTACGATTTTGGCCCACGTTTGTTGCAGTTTTGGCGATGCATTGACCGACCAGGCGGCCCGCACAACAAACAGCGTAAGGCTGAGCAAGGCGAGTGTGATATGGGTGTTTTTCAGGATCAGGTACATAATACTATTCTGGCAGCAGTAAATTTGGGTTGGTGAATCTTAGCCTGTCTGGTTGGGTTATCCCAACACCGGACAGGGATATAATGCTGCCGGGTTGTTTTTTCTTGTGGTTTGCCACTGGTGGCAAGCCCGGATGAATTTCAGGGAATCGTTTGCAGTGATCGAAGTCTTATTTTTGGCTGTTGCGTTGAGTATGGACGCGTTTGCAGTCTCCATTGGCCTAGGCTCAAAACACAAGGGCAAAGCCATGACATTGGCTTTAATGGCCGGTGCCTATTTCGGTATTTTTCAGGCGCTGATGCCGATGATCGGTTACCTGGGTGGTAGAGGTGTGCTGGGCTGGATTGAGGCCTTTGCACCTTGGGTGGCATTTTCCCTGTTGCTGTTGATCGGTGGCAAGATGATTTACGAATCGTTTGCTGAGGGTATCGAAGAGGACATTGCCAATATCACCCATCGGGTGATGCTGATTCTCGCGATTGCCACCAGTATTGATGCCATGGCTGCTGGATTTGCCCTGACTCTGCTGGATGTGGGGCCGTTGCTGGCCTGCTTGGTCATCGGTATCATCACCTTTTTGTTCAGCTTTCTCGGGATTTTTGTCGGCATCAAAAGTGGTACCTGGCTCGAGAGTAAAGCGGAGTTTTTTGGTGGCATCGTATTGATTTTAATCGGTTTTAAGGTGCTGTTAGCCTGAATACTGCACTCGTCAAACTGATGGTCCAATGCCGGTTTCTTGGGGTGGCAACGTTTTTTTGCCATGCTAGGCATGGCATCTTTCCAGTTTCTCCAGCCTTTCCAAAAACTCGGCAGCCTATTGCCATTTAGCCGATTAGTTTCTGAAAGGTGCCTGCTGGCTTGGAGGCCGTCACGCTCTTGTCATACAACTGGCATAATAAACCTGCTATGGTCGGGCCTCACCCTGTAAAAGCCCACCAATGTTCAGCGGATTGTTATATGAATTTAGGTACTCCGGTTCTCAGCAATAAGCGTAAATGGTTTGTGATTGCCGTAGCCTTTTCTGTCATCGCCCTGTCTGTTATTGTTTTTGAGTCCCCTGCAATTGCCGATCTGTCGGAGGAGAGCCGTCACCAAGTGCCGACCCTGAAAGCGCAATGGCAAAAGGGTGAGGTGATTGTGCTGGTCCGGCATCTGGAGCGCTGCGATAAAGTGGATGCTCCCTGTCTGGTTGGCACCGATGGTATCACCGCCCGATCCGTTGATGAGGGGCAAGCGCTGAGTGAAGACTTTTACCGGCTCGGATTATTGAACAGCGTCGTCTACAACAGTCCATTGGATCGCACGGCCCAGACGGAAAGTATAGTCTTTGGTGATCGCGGTTTTGATCGGGATTGGTTGTTCAAATGTAAAAAGTCCATCTTCAGGGACGCCATGGCAAACAAGGAGCCCGGCAAAAACCTGATTTTGGTGACCCACAGTAGCTGTATCGACAGTTTTGAAAAGTCCCTGGGGTACTCCAGTGAAACTCCTGAATACGGCACTGCACTGTTTTTCAGCCCTGGCCCAAATAACAAGCTGGAAGTCCACGGTTTTCTCGAAATGGAAGACTGGGATCATACACTGGGTTTTTGATCGCCGATCTTCTGCCTGATTCGATTCGCCAGCCAACCCATGGCTTTTGACTAGCCATGGTCTGCCCCCTGTTTGTCCAAATCTTTGCTGTCCCGGTTTTCCGCCTTCAGCACCAGCGGTTTGCGTGGCATATCGTAGCGTTGTTGCCGGTATAGCCACGAGGGCATCAGCGCATGGGCCAGTGCTTCGCGGGTATCGCTCGCAGTGGCCTCGCCAGTGAGCTGCAGTTGCCGGACTGCCGGATCATAAGTCCCGCTCAGGGCCGACTGACCGGGTCGCAGAATGGTGACTTCCTGTCCTTGCAGCAAGGCAAAATAATCTGCAAATTGCATCAATGCCCTGCCCGGGGACTGCTGTTCACTCTCAAGAGTCATATCGCGACCGATCATGGGTGTTTCTGCGTTGATGCCCAGCAGGGAGAGCAGGGTGGTGGGCATATCAATCTGGCTGGCGACACTGGTGATGCGTTTGGGTTCAATATCTGCACCCAGTATCAAACCGGGAATCTGAAAACGCTCGATGGGCACCAGGCTGTCACCGAACACCTTCAAATCATGGTCGGCAATCACCAGGAACAGGGTGTTTTGCCAATAGTCACTCTGTCTGGCCCGGTCAATAAATTCACCGAGCGCAAAGTCCGCATACTTCACGGCATTGGGATAGGTCTGTTTTTCCGGGTTGTGCAATTCGATACGACCATCGGGAAACTCGTAGGGCGAGTGATTGCTGGAGGTGAAGACCAGACCGAAATACGCCTCATCGCGTTGCTGCGCCTCGCTGAGGCGCTGGTGGGTTTTCTCAAAGAGGTCTTCATCGGACACGCCCCAACTGCCGACGAAAGTGGGGTTTTCGTAATCCCGCTGATCAATGACCGACTGAAAGCCATTGCCGATGAAAAAGCTGGCCATATTGTCGAAGTGTGATTCACCGCCATAGATGAATTCCGTGGTGTAACCCTGCGTACCAAGCAGCTCGGCAATGGTGAAGAAGTTCTGTTGTGACAATGACAGCTTGACCACGCTACGGGCTCGCGTGGGCAAAAAACCGCTCACGGTTGCCTCAATGCCCCGGACAGACCGGGTGCCGGTGGAGTAGAGTTGCTCAAACCACCAGCCAAGCTCCTTGAGTCTTTCCAGTTCCGGTGTGACCGGTGTTTCACCACCCAGTGAACCGACAAAGGTGGCACCCATGCTCTCTTCGAGGATGATCACCAGATTGAGGGGTTTTTCACGCGGATGTGTGGACTGGCGGTAGTTGAGGGTCGGGAAGGGCTGGTCGCCATCGGGTTGCAGCCAGGGGTAAAGTGTGTCCAGTTGCTCCATGATTTCATCATTGCTGAGGGTGCCATACACCTCGGCCGACCGCTCTTCGTGCTTCAGGTTATAGAGTGCAAAGTACACAGACCAGGTGGAGTTGATAATCAGACTGTTTACCAGCGGGTCCGGCGTCAGGGCAAAGATGGCGGGGTTGGCGGGGCGGTGGCCTACCGAAGAGCGTACCATAACTACCAGTAGCACGGCGACGATTGGCCAGGTCAGCCAGAGCTTCCAGAGAGGCCAGGTTGAGCGGTAGGTTTTCAGCCAGTTTTTCATCAGGCGCGTGATTGCCCAGCCTGCCAACAGTGTGATCAATATTCCCAGTAGCAGCGGCAAACGAAAGTCACCCCAAAGGGTGGCAAATACTTCGCGGGGGTATTTCAGGTATTCGACAAACAACCGGTTGGGCCGCAGGTCGTACTGTAGGATGAAAGCTGGTGTGGCGGCTTCCATAAACACCAGCAAGGTGATGGCGATGACACCCCATACCAGCACCAGCACCCGCCAGACCGGCCATGCCAGTCGCGTGGCCAGTATTGGCCCCAGCAATGCAAGTGGTGCCAGCAGCATGCCCATAATGATCAGGTCTGCTCGGATACCCTGACTGATAATCAGCCACAGGTCGGTTGCGGACGTTACCCGATCCCACTGCCAGGCGATCAGACCCAGCCGTGACAGGGATAAAACCGTCAGCCCGGTGAGTAA
>DDNV01000098.1:15492-18147 GCA_002341315.1 Cellvibrionales bacterium UBA2511 | reverse complement strand
AGTCAGCCCGGTGAGTAACAGGATGATCAGTATCCCGTAAGGGCCAAACAGGTTGAAAAAACGGGTGTGAATAGCACTTTTCATGGGTTCGGGCGCTTGGGTTTTTTACTGCTGGTTGGTGAGACCATCACAGTAGAGGTTTATTTCAGGGTGCAGTTTAGGTATCGACACCTTAACAGAGCCTTAAGAGTGGTCGATGGTCAGAAAGTTCAGTGTGGTCCGTAGACGACTGATATGTCCGGTCATGGGTTATGGCAGTCCTGCGTTTTGGCCAGATCAGAACCCGGCTTTTTTGCGTCAGGATTGTGCCGGGATTTTAAAACCTTGCTGGATGCTCTAATCTGCTGCCATGACGTTGCTCATCGCCTTTGCCCTGTTATCCATTGCCGTCTCTTTCATCTGCTCGGTTCTCGAAGCTGCACTCCTGTCAATCACGCCCAGCTACATTGCGCAACAAAAGCTGGCAAACCCCAGGCTCCACGATCGGCTCGGCTATCTGAAAGAACAGATTGATCAGCCGCTGGCCGCTATCCTCACATTGAATACTGTGGCCCATACGGTGGGTGCTACAGGTGTTGGTGCCCAGGTGGCGATTGTCTTTGGTAGTGGCTATCTGGGAATCGCCTCGGCGGTGATGACATTGCTGATTCTGGTGTTGTCAGAAATCATTCCCAAAACCATTGGTGCCCGCTACTGGCCGGTTATCGCGCCGTTTATGCCGATCACACTGAATAGTCTGATCACCCTGTTGCGCCCATTTATCTGGTTGTCCGACAAGATCATGAAGCTGTTTGGTGGCGGCGGTCATGAGCCCGATATCCGTCAGGAAATCAAGGCACTGACCGTATTGGGAAGGGAGCAGGACACGCTGGATGACGATGAGCAGCGGGTGATTGGCAATATTCTTGATCTACATGATGTGAGGGTGAAGGACATCATGACGCCGCGCACTGTCTGTGAGGTTGCCAGGCCGGATGAGCTGCTCAGCAGCTTCATTGAGCGGGTCAAAGTGGGCCAGTTTTCACGCTACCCGGTGCTGGACAGCAATGAGGTGCCGATGGGCATGGTCTTCCGTCACGAACTGTTGAACATCCAATGGCAGAAAACCGCGTCGGATCTGATGAAACCGGTCGAGGTGGTCTCGGAAAAATTGAGTGTGGAAGCGCTGATGTCGCAGTTGATTCATGATCGGCAACATATGCGGCTTGTCTATGATGAATACGGGGTCTGGTTGGGGCTGGTGACGCTGGAGGATGTAATTGAAGCCGTGATTGGCCAGCCCATTATGGATGAAACGGATGATGTCCCCAGCATGAGGCGTCTGGCCAGGCGTCGTTGGCAATACCGGCAAAGGTATTTTTCAGGTGCTCAGACAGAAGAGCCCTAGCTGCCTCCGGTTCCAGCCGCTGGCCAATATCCCTGCCCTCTGGTCAGATACTTCTATACCCGCCACATACGCCATTTTAATGTGATTGTCGTGAAAGGTTATTTTGGCTGTGTGGTTTTTAGCAAGTCGAGAAAATCACTGGCCGGCAGCGGCTGGCTGAAGTAGTAGCCCTGGATAACATCGCAGCCTATTGTCTGGAGAAACTCAAACTCAGCACGGGTTTCAATGCCCTCTGCCACGACCTCCAGATTAAGAATATGGGCCATGGAAACAATGGCGCGGTAGATATCCCGACCGCGTTTGTCTGTTTCGATGCTTCTGGCGAAGACCTGGTCAATTTTAAGTTGATCTACGGGCATGTCCCTGAGATGTCGCAGGTTTGAGTAACCACTGCCAAAATCATCAATGGCAATTTGCAGGCCCAGCGCCTTGAGTTGGTTCAGGGTCGAGAGAAAGGTGGTTTCATCCTGTGCCAGACAGCTCTCTGTGATCTCGAGCTCCAGCAGGGAGGGAGAAAATGTATGTGCTTGCAGGGCGGTGTCGATGGTCTCGATCAGATCGGGTTGGTTGAACTGTCGCGGAGAGAGGTTGACTGATACGGGAACTTGGTCAAAGCCGCTGTCTGCCCACTGCTGCAACTGCGCACAGGCCTGCTCAATGACCCATTTGCCGAGCGGTTGTATCATGCCGGTTTTTTCGGCCAGCGGAATAAAGCGGGCAGGTGAAATCAGCTCGCCGTCCCCCATTGGCCAGCGTATCAGTGCCTCGGCGCCGATAATCTTACCCGACGAAACAGACATCTTGGGCTGGTAATACAGGACAAATCCGCCAGTGGCCAGTGCGGTTCGCAACTGCTGTTCCATCTCGAGATTGGCCGTGATAAGCCTGTTCAGCTCTTCGGTGAAGAATTTGTAGTCATTGCGCCCGGACTCCTTGGCCTGGTACATGGCCATATCGGCCTGCTTGAGCAATTCATTGGCATCGGTGCTGTCATGGGGGTAGACACTGACGCCGACACTGCAGGTCACTTCAATATCCCGATTGGCAACGCGGCAGGGTGCCTGCACGATATTCAGTACGCGTTCGACCAGATGTGACAGTGAGTTTGTGCTTGGTGAGTGCTCGGTATTGTCAGGGGGGTAGGTCAGCAGCAACACAAATTCGTCACCGCCGATGCGTGCCACCGTATCGCCATCGCGAATGGATTTTCGCAGGCGGTCGGCAATCGCTTCAATCAGGCAGTCCCCTGCTGCATGGCCGAGACTGTC
>DDNV01000098.1:15065-15350 GCA_002341315.1 Cellvibrionales bacterium UBA2511 | reverse complement strand
CCTGCTGCATGGCCGAGACTGTCGTTGACATTTTTGAACAGGTCCAGATCGAGCAATACCACGGCCAATTCAGCATCGCTTCGTTGGCCGTTCTTGGTCAGTTGCTGCAACCGGTCGAGCAGTAACAGCCGGTTGGGCAAGTCGGTCAGGCTGTCATGAGTGGCCTGGTGAGAAATGCGCTGTTCATAGTATTTCCGCTCGGTGATATCCTCGACGGAACCCTCGAAATACAGCAGGCGCCCGTTCGGTCCGTATACCGTCCGCGCATTTTCTGAAATCCAGATC
>DDNV01000098.1:9699-14923 GCA_002341315.1 Cellvibrionales bacterium UBA2511 | reverse complement strand
CCTGTGATTCAAAGTTTTTGACCCCGCCATTATTTTGCATGAGTTGTACAAATGTCGCCCGCCTGTCGGGGTCGACATACAACTGCTGACTGATGTTCTTTAGTGCCCGTTGCAGTTCGTCGGTTGTTTCGTAACCGTAAATCGTTGCCAGGGCGGGGTTGACGTTCAGATAGTAGCCATCGGTGGTTGTCTGAAAAATACCTTCAATCGCATTTTCAAAGATACTTCGATAGCGATGTTCGGCCTCAACCATGGCCTCTTCATTGGCGTGGCGCTGGGTTATATCCTGAATGAAGCCATGCAGTGCGCCGGGATAACCATCCATGGAGACGCCCTGACCCCTCTCCCAGACCCAGCGTACGCTGCCATCCGCATGGTAGATTCGGTATTCGACATTGATGGAAATGCCTTTTTTTAGTGCATAGTCGATCGTTTCCCGCACCCGTTTGCGATCATCGATGTGCGTGATTTCCTCGTATGATATCCGGCTGTTGAGCAGCAGGTCTTTTGCCGGGTAGCCGGTGAGTTTCAGACAGCCTTCACTGACAAAATCCATTGTCCAGTGGCTGTCCTGCCGGCAGCAGTAAACCATGCCGTCGAGCTCGGACAGCAGCATTTCCAACAAAGGTTCACGCTGCAGTTCGGTGGAGGAGTGAACAGTATAGAGATTGAGGTCTGCCATGAAGCATGAGCAAGCAACTATCGTGCCGATGAGGCAGAGGGTGCGCGATCCACGACCTGATGGTGGGGGCTAGTCCGCCAGCAGGCTTTCCCGGAGTGCTCTGGCTTTGTCCTGAATCCGCCGGGTATGTTCGGGGCCCATGCGGATCAGCTGTTTTTGCAGGGCGGGTAGCGCCTCCAGTTTCGGGTCCGCGTATTTGTACTGCACGGAATCCTGCACCAGATAAACGGGCTGTAGAGGTAGCGGGGTGGCCAGAACCTGATCCAGGGCTCTGATAATCGCTTTGTCTACACTTTCAGAGGGATAGCCGAGCTCACCATAGGCCTGTTCAAGCAGTGGCCGAAGCAGATGAAAAAGCTTGGTCAGCTTTTCGTTGTCCATGGCTTCCAGGGTGTCGACCAGATAATCGTAGCGTTGATAATTGGTCGGGCTGATCGAACGTTTTTGTCCATCCTGGACGACTGCGAAACTACCTTTCGGCGTGGGGGCTCTGAGCATTTTGCGCAATACGTCACCGCGGGATAGACCATCCAGCAGGCTGACAGTGCGGCGAAGGACATGGTTCGGAGGAAACCACTGACCCAGTTGGTCATCCGGGGTCAGCTCCGTAAATTGTTGGCGGGCGAATTCATCGCTGTCGTCCAGTGACGGCAGTTCCGACGTTGTTGGTTGTGGTGATTGCTCGGGAACGGTTTCTTCAATGTCAGCGACCGGGTTTGTTGTAGCCGGTGTCGGAGCTGGCAATGCCGGGGTGCTGGCTTCAGGTGCTGTCATAGTGATGGGTGTTTCATCCGTCGGCGTGAGAAAAAAATAGCTTAGCAGTGCCAGACCTGCCAGCACGATGACCACGCCAATCCACAGGGCAAGTTTGTTTCTGCCAGCTTCTCTTTCCGGACGCTCGTCGGGGTTGACCCTCATTTGTTACTCCTTGGTCAGCTGTGTATGGCTGCCATCACAAAGTGGTGGTGTGGCAGTACGTTTACAGGTGCAGAAGGCGACTTTGCCAGTTCTGGTTGCCCGCCAGGGTTTTGGTTCAAAGGCCGTGCCTGTGTGCGAGCCATCGCAGAATGGTTGATTGGCACTTTTCCCACAGGCACACCACCAATAGGTCTGCCCTTCCGTGACAGTCTGGATAATGGGTGTCATACCGCCCGGTTCTGGTGTTGTCACGGGGATGCCCTCCCGGTGCTAGTGGCTGCCTGTGGTGATGGGTTTATTGTTCACTGTGCCTTCCTTCAGGGTGATGCGGTGGTCGTCATCATCCTCATTCTGCCAGATCTGCACCAGGAGATAATTCATTTGCGGCGCAAACCACATGTAGGTTTCCCGATCACTGTCTTCGCGGACACGGTGAACCTTGACGGTGTTTATCGAACCCAATGCGGTATCAACGATTTCCTCACCCATGATTTCGAAGTTGTACTGCTTTATTTTGCCGCGGTCAATCACCTGGTACTGCAGGGGAGTATTACCCCTGATCAGGTCCCGTTGTAGCTGGATCTGATAGGTCAGTTTGTCCAGGTAGTCACTGTCGAGCTTTACCTGTCGTTGTTTCTTTTTTTTCTGATAATTGGCAACACCCGCTGACCGGTCGTAGGTCAGTGACTCATTTTTCTTGATGCCGAAAATATTGCGTTCGTAGGTGTACTGTTGGCCAAGAATATTGCCTGTTGAATCAATTTTGAAGGTGCCCTTTTCGGTAATACTGGCCAGCAGGGTGTCAGCTTTGCTCACCAGTTTATAGCTGTCTCCTTCCCTGACCAGATGCCGCTCCGCCTGGATATCCATACCCTTGATGGTGGCATCGTAAACGAGATGATAGGGGGTCAGGGCCGGTTCTTTGGTCTCGGCGAGACACAGGCCTGAAAGCAGCGACAACAGGATCAGGCCTGTCAGCGGGATGGCAGATGGGGTGTGGCGACGAGTGTGGCGCATTAACTGTGAATTCCCTCAATTTTTGATGCTGGCAGTTTGTCAGACTCTTTGGATGCCATTTAGTTGTGAATATTTCAGTTATTTATCCCTGGAAGGCGAATCCTGTGGGCGGCAGGGGTCGACCAAACAGGCAGGCCCTACCGTTACTCAGTGTCACCCTGCCCTGGCAATACCAGCGCACGGCCATCGGGTAAATCAGGTTTTCCTGCTCAAAGACACGGCTGCTCAGCGTTTCGGCAGTGTCATCTTCCAGAATGGGGACTTCGGCCTGAATTATCGCCGGGCCACCGTCGAGCTCTGATGTGACGAAATGCACCGTGGCGCCGGTTTTGGTATCGCCGGCCTCAATGGCGCGCTGCTGGGTATGCAGGCCGGGATATTTTGGCAGCAGGGATGGGTGGATGTTCATCATCATGCCCGCAAAGCGTTCGACAAATGCCGGGGTCAGAATACGCATGAAACCGCACAGCAGTATCAGGTTGGGTTTGTAGCCTTCCAGCAGGTCAGCCAGCGCCACATCGAAACTGTCCCGGTCGGGGAACTGCCGGTGGTCCAGCGCCTGGCAGGGCAAGCCGGCGGCCCTGGCTTTTTCCAGCCCGGGGGCATCGGGATTGTTGCTGATCACACAAACGATTTCGGCATCGATCACGTTCATCTGTATCGCATCGATAAAGGATTGCAGGTTGCTCCCCTTACCGGAAATCAATATTGCCAGCCTTGGTTTGTAACTCTTATTCATATTCAATCAGCCTATCCTAGTTGAACGCGTTGTTCGCCGGGTTCAGCATGGGCGATTTCGCCCATGACAAATGCTTCCTCGCCAGCGATGTGCAGTGTGTCCAGTGCCGTTTGCACGGCACTTTGTGGCACGCAGATCACCATGCCGACGCCGCAGTTAAAAGTGCGGTGCATTTCGGTGGCGTTGACATTGCCGTTGCGTTGCAGCCAGTCAAAAATGGCGGGCATCCGCCAGCTTTGGGTGTCGATGACAGCTTTGGCACTGTCCGGCAGAACCCGTGGAATATTTTCCAGCAGGCCGCCACCGGTAATGTGAGAAATCGCATGGACCGGCACGTGCGCGTGCTCCACCAGCCCCAGCAGGGTCTTGACATAAATTCGCGTGGGGGTGAGCAACAGTTCACCCAGCGGCTTGCCGTCGACCATTTCTGTGCGCGGGTCTGCGCCGGAGACTTCGATGATTTTGCGAATCAACGAATAACCGTTGGCGTGCGGGCCGGAGGAGGCCAGTCCGATCAGGGCATCGCCCACATGCACGGCACTGCCATCGATAATGCCGGACTTTTCGACAATCCCGACACAGAAGCCCGCCAGGTCGTAATCCTCGCCCTCATACATACCGGGCATTTCCGCCGTCTCGCCGCCCACCAGTGAGCAGCCTGCGAGTTCACAGCCCTGACCAATACCCGTGACGACGGCAGCAGCGGTATCGACATGTAATTTGCCGGTGGCGTAATAATCGAGAAAGAACAGTGGCTCGGCCCCGCAGACCACCAGATCGTTGACGCACATGGCCACCAGATCAATGCCGATGGTGTCATGGATACCGAGATCCATTGCCAGCTTCAGTTTGGTGCCGACACCGTCCGTGCCCGATACCAGCACCGGTTCCTTGTAGCCACTGGGCAGGCTGAACAATGCGCCGAATCCTCCCAGACCGGCCAGTACTTCAGGTCGGCGGGTGCGCTTGGCAACCTGTTTGATCCGTTCGACCAGGGCGTTGCCTGCGTCGATATCAACACCGGCATCTTTGTAGCTGAGAGAGGGTTGCTTGGGGTGACTCATTGGCGGGCCTTGCTGGGTAGTGGGTGAAAAGGTGGGATATTTTATATGAAAAGGCGGCGTCTGACAGTTAGATAATATGTCTATTTGCAGGCTGCTGTTACAATCCCGACCATGAAAAATATCGCGCTGTTGAAGAATCTTGTCGCCCTGCTGTTTGCGGGGTTCTTTACCCTGCCCATTGCTGCGGCTCCGCTGGTCGATCTCTATGAGGCACTGGTGCCCGTACCGGATCAGAGCGATGCGGCCAGAGAGCGGGCGCTGAAGACCGGGCTGGAAAAAGTGCTGGTCAAGGTAACCGGCGACAGTCAGGTGCTGTTAAACACCCGGTTGGATAGTGCCACGGCAGAGCCCCGGCGTTATGTGACGGCATACAGTTACACGAGTTATCGCGATTCGTTGGCGGCGCCCAGTGAAGACGGCGCCGCGCCCAGAGCGGGTATGGCGATCAATATCCGTTATTCCGAACCGGCGATCGACCAGCTGTTGCGACGTCATCAGTTACAGATCTGGCCGGCAGGGCGTCCGTTGCTGCTGGCGTGGATTGTGGTAGATGACCCCGTTGCCGGAAAACAGTTTGTCACCAGCGAACAGCTGCCGAATGCCGATGCTGCGCTCAGTCAGTTGATGGCTGACCGGGGTGTGCCGCTATTGCGGCCGATGTTTGATTTATCAGACAGCCAGATGCTGACAGAAGCACAGGCCTGGGCATTTGACCAGGCGCGGCTGGCATCAGTTGCAGAACGCTACGATGTGGATTCCTGGCTGATTCTACGGGCCTATCGAAGCGCCACTGGCCAGTGGCGC
>DDNV01000098.1:0-9631 GCA_002341315.1 Cellvibrionales bacterium UBA2511 | reverse complement strand
GGGTGCCTGGCTGTTGAATGTGGAGGGTGACGAAAGTTTGCACAGCCTGACCGCTGATTCCCTGCCAAAGCTGATCGCTGGCATGGTGCCTGCTGCGGCGGGCAAGCTTGCCAGCCGTTACGCCTATGTACCCCAGGATATCGCCCAGCAACTGGTTATTCGGCTGGATAACATCAACGATTACCGAGCCTACCGTGAAGCCACGGGATTTATCGAGTCCCTCGAACTGGTCCGGGCTCTGGCGGTAGACTATGTGGATGCCGATCAGGTTGGCCTGCGCGTTTCCGTGGAAGGCGAGGCCGCACTGTTGCTGGGGATGTTGCGTCGCGACAGCCGGATCAGTGAACATGAACCACCGATCGGACTTGTTCAGCCTGAGGGTTATTGGTTTAGCTGGAGACAGCCCTAGATGGCCGTCCAGCTCAGCTTGCCGATCAAGCTGAATGATGCCGCCACGTTCGAGAATTTTCTGATTCCCCCCGCTGACAACAGGCAGCTGCTGTTGACGCTGTTGCGCGACCAGTGGCCGCAGGGCAAAGAGCCGATCCTCTATCTTTGGGGCCGGCGCGGCAGCGGGGTTTCACACCTGCTCCAGGCCAGTTGTCACGCTGCCCACGCGCGCGGACTGCCCGTCCAGTATCTGCCGTTATCCGTATTGATCGACCATCCCCCGGCAGAATTGCTCGATGAGCTGGAACAGCTGCCGTTAGTTTGCCTCGATGATGTTCAGTTGGCTGCGGGCCGGCGCGACTGGGAGGAAGCCATGTTCGGGCTGCTCAACCGCATGCGGGATACCGGCAGTTGCCTGCTGGTGGGTGGTGACGCCGCACCGCGGGAGTTGCCAGTGGTTCTGCCGGATCTGCAGTCCAGACTCGGCTGGGGTCCGGTGTTTCAACTGGAGACGCCAGGGGATACCCTGCGGGAGCAGGTGGTTCAGTTTCGTGCCATGCGGCGCGGTATGACACTGGATAACGGCGTGGCACGGTTTCTGGTGAACCGGGCCGGACGGGATCTGCACAGCCTGATGGATTGTCTCGATCAGCTGGAAAGCCGTTCCCTGCAGGACAAGCGGAGGCTCAGTATCCCGTTTGTGAAGCAGGTGTTTGGCTGGTAATTAGCCCGGCTCAGTGGTTAGCATTTGCGATGCCCTGCTTCGGGCGAGGCAAGAGCTTACTTTTCCGTCGTGGATGCTGTTGACAACTGCTCCAGCAGTGCCGCCAGTTTTTCTTCTGTCTGGGGCCCCAGCAGGATCTGGCGGTAATTGCCAGCGGCGTCAATAACCAGTGTTTCCGGCAGTACACCACTGGGTTTGACATTGAATTGCTGGCGGGGGTCGTCAAGCAGTACGGGAAAGTCTATTCCCAGCGCTGCGGCCTGCTGTTTCAGTGCCTCGCCAGTGACCCCGTCGAAGTTGACGGCCAGTAATTGTACCCGGTCGCTGTGGCTGCGCTGGAATTCATTGAGTTCCGGTATTTCCTCGCGGCAGGGCTTGCACCACTCGGCCCAGTAATTAATCAGTACCACTTTGCCGTGCAGTTGGTCGAAATCAATGTGACCGCCATCAAGCAGGGCATAACCCTGTTCCCCATCGCTGCAGCCGATGGCTGTCAGGAGTAATAAAGTTGTCAAGAATCGTATGGCACTGTGTTTCAATGGTGGCGTCCTCCTGCTTCGGTTTGTCTGTCTGGCCCCGTCCACCGGTTTGCAGCTAGAATGTATTTTTCTCAGGACTATTCTACACAAACATTATGATCAGCATTTATCACAATCCCCGTTGTTCCAAATCCCGTCAGACACTGGCCCTCCTCGAGGATCGCGGCCTGGCGCCGAATATCATTCTCTATCTGGATAACCCGCCCGACAGGAAGACCCTCAAGGACATTCTCGGCAAACTCGGCATCACTGCCCGGCAATTGCTGCGCAAGGGAGAGGATGCCTACCGGGAGAACAATCTGGCGGATGAGCATCTGACAGAAACACAATTGATTGACGCCATGGTTGCCAATCCCAAACTCATCGAGCGCCCCATCGTCATTAACGGCAGCCGGGCAGCGCTGGGGCGTCCGCCTGAAAATGTACTGGAGATTCTCTGATGTCGCACATACTGGTTCTTTACTACTCCCGTTACGGCAATACCCGGGCCATGGCCCAGCAGGTGGCGCTGGGCGTGGAGCAGGGCGGCGTGGAA
This sequence comes from Cellvibrionales bacterium UBA2511, assembly GCA_002341315.1. Lineage (GTDB taxonomy): Bacteria > Pseudomonadota > Gammaproteobacteria > Pseudomonadales > Porticoccaceae > Porticoccus. Next base: position 7,443 of record DDNV01000098.1, on the reverse strand, counting down.
GGACGGTTGCGCACCGTGCCGGCAGTGTCTGCCAACTGTGAAGCCACAGAGCCCGACATTCCAGCAGAGGGTGACATTTATTGCACCAGTGAAGATCTCGCCGATTGCGCCGGATTGATTCTCGGAAGCCCGACCCGATTTGGCAATATGGCTGCACCCCTCAAGTATTTTCTCGACGGCACTGGTGATCTCTGGATGAACGGCAGTCTGATCGGTAAGCCCGCCGCCGTGTTTACCTCTACCGGTTCACTGCACGGTGGCCAGGAAACTACCCTCCTCAGCATGATGCTGCCGCTTCTGCACCACGGCATGTTGCTGATGGGGCTGCCCTACAGTGAGCAGGCGCTGCATACCACCACGACCGGCGGCACTCCTTACGGTGCCTCCCACCGGGCCGGTGATGGCACCCAGCCATTGAGTCCGGAAGAAACCGAACTGTGCATCGCCCAGGGCAAGCGCATGGCTGCGCTGGTGAAAAAACTGGCGGTGAGTCAGTGACAGATTCAGAACATTCTGCCGAGGTTCATACTGCCGAGGTTAAAGTCTTCAAGGCTATCCCCCGCTTGCGGAAAAAGCTCACCATTGCGCGTTGGCTCACCCGGGGCAGTTATGCGCTGCTGTTGGTGACGTTGCTGGCCAACGGATTATTGTCTGCCACACCGCTCAGTTTGATGATTTTCACCCTGGTGCCGCTGGCGATATTTATTCCGGGCCTGCGCCGGGAGCACTATAAAACCCTCTCCATGCTGTGTTTCGTCACCCTGCTTTACTTCATGGTGACGGTCAGCAATCTGTTTGCTCCCAATGCCAATTTGCTGGATGCTGTTGAACTGGTGTTGCTGGTGATCCTGTTTGGTGCCGCCATGATGTTCAGTCGCTGGAAGCAATATTCGCTGTATCAGGAGGATCAATCATGAGTCGTGAAAAACCGGGTATTTTTCGGCGGATTTTCGGTTTTATCGGAAAGCTGGCCAGCGGTCTGCGGATATTGCTCAATATCCTGTTTTTGCTGGTGGTGGTTGTTTTTATCCTCAGTATTTTTCGCAAGGATGTGCAACCGTTGCCGGAAAAAGCGGCTTTGCGCATTGCCCCGGGTGGCTTTCTGGTGGAGCAGAAAACCTATGTGGATCCACTGACCCAGTTGTTGCAGCAGAGTGGCCCGGCCGATGCAGAAACGCTGGTGCACGATCTCACAGAGGCCATTGATGAGGCCGCTGAGGACCCCCGCATTACCTCGTTGGTGCTGGAACTGGATTATCTGCTCGGCGGTGGTCTCACCAAACTTGAGGAAGTCGCGCAGGCGCTCAGTCGGTTTCGTGAGAGCGGCAAGCCGATTATTGCGGTGGGTGACAGCTACACCCAGGAGCAGTACTACCTGGCCAGCTTTGCCGATGAGATCCACCTCAACCCGATGGGTGCCGTCCTGATAACCGGCTACGGCAGCTACCCCAACTATATCAAGGGTGCCCTCGACAAACTTCGCATCAATGTCCATGTGTTCAGGGTGGGCAGTTACAAGGATGCCATAGAGCCCTTTACCCGCACCGACATGTCTCCTGCCTCGCGGGAACACAACAGTGCCTGGCTCAATGCGCTCTGGTCGACCTATACCCGCCGGGTGGAAACCCAGCGCGAGCTGCCGGTGGATGCCATCAACGATTACGTCAATAATCTGACGAGCAAGCTTGAAGATCATCGGGGCAATACCGCTGAAACAGCCGTTGCCAGCGGACTGGTGGATAAGCTGTCGACCCGCCCCCAGATGCTGGCCAGATTGCAGGCGCTGGCAGGCAGTAACGACAAGGGTGGCTACCAGGCTGTGGATGTGGATCGCTATCTGGGTCATAGCCGTCGGGCCGAGGCAGCACAGGTGCTGCCTTCAACGGATAAGGTGGGGCTGATCGTAGCCAGGGGTGCGATTCTGGATGGTGAGCATCCCGCCGGAACCATCGGCAGCGACAGCCTGTCAAAACTGTTCCAGCAGGTGCGCAAGCAGCAGTTCAAAGCTCTGGTGCTGCGTATTGACAGCCCCGGTGGCAGTGCGTTTGCCTCTGAAGTGATTCGCCAGGAGGTGGTGCTGACCCGGCAGTCGGGTATCCCGGTGATTGTTTCCATGGGTTCCGTGGCGGCGTCCGGAGGTTACTGGATGGCCATGGGTGCGGATCAGATCTGGGCCAGTCATACCACGATTACCGGCTCCATCGGGGTGTTTGGCGTGATTCCGACGTTTGAAAACAGTCTGGCGGCGCTGGGTGTCAATAGTGATGGTATCGGTACCACCAATCTGGCCGATCTTTATCGTCTTGATCGCCCCATGTCACCTCAGGCAAAACAGCTTATCCAATTTGGGGTCAACCATGTCTACGATCAGTTCCTTGGTATTGTCGCGGAAGCCCGTAACAGTACGCCGGAACGGGTCCATGAGATCGCACAGGGTCGGGTCTGGACCGGTGAAAAGGCAAAGCAGTTGGGCCTGGTTGACCATCTCGGCAGCCTGCAACAGGCAGTGGATGCTGCCGCCCTGGCGGCCGGCCTCGACACCTACCAGACCGAAGAGGTAAAAAGTCCGATGGACTTCCGCGAGCAGCTGATGCGCCAACTGTCCGGCAGCGTGGTGGGTCAGTGGATCCGCTGGCTACCGGCCGACTGGTTGCCGCAGGGCTTGTTGGCGGAGGTCTACGGTGTGACGAGAGAACTGCAACTACTGAATCGCTTTAATGACCCGCGCGGTCTCTATCTGCACTGTTTTGAATGCACGGCGCAGTAGCTGTATTTAAGCTTCACAATAAAAAAGCGGCTATAAGGCCGCTTTTTTTACGCTTGTTTGCCGGGTGCTGACGATCAGCGCTCCAGATATTGCAATTTGTCGGGCACCCCATCCCATTCTTCCGCGTCCGCTGGCGCCTCTTTCTTCTCGGTGATATTCGGCCACACGTCCGCCAGTTCGGCATTCAGTTCCAGATATACCTGTTGATCGGCGGGCAACTCATCTTCTGAAAAGATCGCATCCACTGGGCATTCCGGTTCGCAGAGTGCGCAGTCAATACATTCGTCCGGGTGGATGACCAGAAAATTAGGGCCCTCGTAAAAGCAGTCCACCGGGCAAACTTCAACACAGTCAGTGTGTTTGCACTTGATGCAGTTATCGCCGACAACAAAAGTCATGGGTTGCTCTCCGAAAAGCGGGTGATAGAACAGCCGCGCATTATACAGAAATAAAAACGGTTATTTAAACAATCAGACCGGCAAATTAAATTTGAGGACAAATATTTGTCTTCACTGGATCGTATCATCGCTCCCGAATAAGTTGTTTAAGTGCATAGAGTTGTTCCAGCGCCTGTTTGGGGCTTAATTCATCCGGTTCGACAGAGACCAGCGTTTCCAGCAGGGCTATTGTGAGCGGGTCGCGAAACAGCTCCTGTTGCCGGGGTTTTGCTCCTGATCCATCCGTTACCGCCGGGCGCGCACCTGCTTCAAGGCTGGCCAGCTCCCGTCGCGCCACTGCTATCACCTCTGGCGGAATGCCAGCCAGTTTGGCCACCTGGATGCCGTAACTCTGGCTGGCGGGACCCTCCTGTACCGCGTGCAGAAACACGATGTCATCATTGTATTCGGTGGCATCGAGGTGGACATTGGCCACCCCGGCGGTTTTTTCCGGTAGTCCGGTGAGTTCAAAATAATGGGTGGCAAACAGGGTGAAGGCTTTTACCTTTTCCGCCAGCTGTACCGCACAGGCCCAGGCCAGCGACAGGCCGTCAAAGGTGCTGGTGCCGCGGCCAATTTCATCCATCAGCACCAGGCTCCGGGCCGTGGCATTATGCAGAATATTGGCCGTTTCCGTCATTTCCACCATAAAAGTAGAACGGCCGCCGGCCAGATCATCCGATGAGCCGATGCGGGTGAAAATGCGGTCGACCAGGCCAATCGTGGCGCTGGCGGCCGGTACGCAGCTGCCGATGTGGGCCAGCAGGATAATCAGTGCGGCCTGGCGCATATAGGTGGATTTGCCGCCCATGTTGGGACCGGTAATCACCAACATGCGCCGCTGCTCATCCAGATGCAGGTCATTGGCGACAAAGGGTGTGTCCAGTACCTGTTCAACCACCGGGTGGCGACCAGCACTGATCTCGATGCCCGGTTGCTCTGACAGGGAGGGCGGAATCAGACCGAGACTGTCGGCGCGTTCTGCGAGACAGACCAGCGCGTCCAGTTCGGCCACTGCTGCAGCGCTCTCCTGCAGCGGCAGGAGCTGTTCGTTGAGGGTTTCGAGCAGGGCTTCATAGAGAGCTTTCTCGCGGCTCAGGGCGCGACTTCTTGCACTCAAGGCCTTGTCCTCGAAGGTTTTCAGTTCGGGGGTGATATAGCGCTCGGCATTTTTCAGAGTCTGGCGCCGGATGTAATGCGCCGGTGCCCGTTCAGACTGGCCGCGGGAAATTTCTATGTAATAGCCATGCACCCGGTTATAGCCCACCTTTAGGGTGCTGATACCGGTGTTCGTTTTTTCCTGCTCTTCGAGGTCCACCAGAAACTGGCCGGCATTGCTGCTCAGATTGCGCAGCTCATCCAGTTCGGCGTCATAGCCTTCGGCAATCACGCCGCCGTCGCGGATCACCACCGGAGGGTTTTCGGCAATGGCTCTCGTCAGCAGGGAGACCATCTCAGGGAATTCCCCAACCCCGGTGAGTAACTGTTGCAGTGGTGCAATATCTGATGAGGACAATTCCTGTTGAATACCGGGCAGAGTGGCGAGTGACTGTCGCAGCCGGGTCAGGTCCCGTGGGCGGGCAGAGCGCAGAGCCACCCGCCCCAGAATGCGCTCCATATCGCCCACCTGCTTGAGGTGTTCCGCCACCGATTCATGGCAACCGTTCAAGCGCAGGGCGGCCACCACCTGCTGTCGACATTGCAGTGCAGCCAGGTTGCACAGGGGACGGTTGATCCAGCGATTCAACAGGCGACTGCCCATCGCCGTGCGGGTGCTGTCCATCACCGACATCAGCGTGTTATCCGATGTGCCATTCAGGCCGATACTCAGCTCCAGATTGCGCCGGGTGGCAGCATCGAGAATAACGCTGTCGTCGCGGTTTTCATGGCTGATACTGCGAATATGGGGCAGGGCGGTGCGTTGGGTTTCCCTGGCGTATTGCAGCAAACAGCCGGCAGCGGCCAGGGCCAGCGGTAAATGATCGCAACCAAAGGCGGACAGATCCCGGGTACCAAACTGGTCGGTTAACTGGCGCTGTGCGGTATCCCGGTCAAATTCCCAGGGTTGGCGATGGCGCAGGCCCCGTTGCTGGCTGATGAGTGCCGGGCAGGGGAAATCATCGGCGACCAGCAACTCGGCGGGACTGAGGCGTTGCAATTCGCTCTGCAAACTTTCCGGGCTATCCACCTCCAGCACCAGAAAACGCCCGCTGCCGATATCCAGTGTTGCGAGGCCGAACCGGTCATTGTGATGGGCGATAGCGGCCAGCAGATTGTCCCGCCGCTCCTCCAGCAGCGCTTCATCGCTGATCGTGCCGGGGGTGACGATACGGACTACCTGGCGATCCATCGGCCCCTTACTGGTAGCCGGATCACCAATCTGCTCGCAGATCGCCACCGATTCCCCCAGCTTGACCAGTCGTGCCAGATAGCCCTCCGCCGCATGGTAGGGCACCCCGGCCATCGGGATCGGCTGACCCGCGGACTTGCCCCGTGCCGTCAGCGTGACATCCAGCAACCGCGCTGCCTTTTTGGCATCGTCGAAGAACAACTCGTAAAAATCGCCCATGCGGTAGAACAACAACTCGTGGGGATGCTGGGCTTTGATGCGCAGGAACTGCTGCATCATCGGCGTGTGCGTTGATAAATCAATATTATCCATATAAAACAATCACTTATAATTTATGCGGCTATGCTTTGGGGCAAATTTGGGGCATTTTGAGCCATGTTTTGCATGCCCTCCCAGATGCGATCGAGCTCTCTGGGGGACTCTGTATCTATCCAGCGGGCATAGACGTTTACGAGCATGGAGAAGTCCTTATGGCCCATCTGGTTGGCGATGAAAGCCAGGTTGCCCTGTGCCGTCAGGTTCCAGCAGGCGTAGGTGTGCCGGGTCTGGTAGGGCGGACGCGGACGGATTTTCGCACGCCGGACCAGATTGGCCCACTTGCTGTTCCAGGCAGAGGGAACGAAGTAGTCATTGACCACTTTTCGGCGAGCCTGGGTCTTGGGTGACAACAGGACACGTACCCGGTCAATGCGGGATTCGTGGCGGTTCAGCCACACCTCCAGGTTGTCGGGTTCCCGCTGTTCAGCCTCCGCCATCAGCACTTTGAGTGCTTCGCGGGCTGGCGGGAACAACAACACTGAACGTTCCTTGTTGGTCTTGGGCACCTTGAAGGTCACCGACTGGGTGATCGAACGACGCACCGTGATCTTGCTCAGATCCTCTGCCACGTCTTCGAGGGCAAGGGCGAGCAGCTCCCCCGGGCGCAGCCCGGTGTAAACGGCCAGCGTCACCGCGGCACGGTCGGTAGGGTGCAGGCAGCCCTTGTCGATCAAGGCCTGGAATTCTTCGAAGCTGAGCGGGTCAGGATCCTTGTTGCTTTTCGCAAAGCGCACGCAGTGTTTGCCGAGCTCGCCACAATAGCCATTGTTTTCGCACCAGTAAAGGAAGCCCGAGAACGTGGCCAGGTAGTGGTTGACCGTCGAAACGGCCCGCGTGGAAATCAAGTCGGCGCGCAACTGTTGAATGTCTTCCGGTAGCAGGGTATCGATAAGGCGATTGCGACCGACGGTGTCCACACAGATGGTGAGGGCAATTTCGTAGCGCGATTGGGTTTCAGGTGTGATGTCCACGGCCTTGAGGGGCTTGTAACGCTCGCAAAGATCACCCAGACGTTTGCCCTCGGTCACACTCTCGGAGGGGCGTGAATGGGGAAAGAATTCGGCTTCATTGTAATTGCCGGATTTCAATGCAAAGAGGGCGGCACTGCGCAGGCTAGCAGCGTGCTTGATGTTGTTCTTTGTGGGTTCCATACCTAGGGTGTGCCGGTGGCGAACGCCCTTGTACATAAAGTCCACACGAATCGATCGACCGTGAATTTCAATGCCGGGGAACCCTGTTTTTTTAGCTGTACCTGCCATTTGTCTGATCCTCGCTACTCACGTCTCCATGTCATTGTCGAGTGGCCACTGGCCTGTCTTGAGCATGAATAGCTCGAACAGTCCGGGCGGCATTGTTCGGTCCCCTGCTTCCCATTGTTGCCACCCGCGCAGGGAGGCTTGAACGGTTTGAGCCGCTTCCGTCTGGGTTAATCCTGCATTGGTGCGTGCTTCGCGGATCTCCGCCGGCGTAGGGCTCTTCTTTTTTGTATCGGTCATGGCGTCTTTGCTGTATTCCGGTCACTGCTTGGCCTGGGTGGCGACCGAAGGGATTATACGCTCAATGCGCGTATT
>DDNV01000010.1:12960-13169 GCA_002341315.1 Cellvibrionales bacterium UBA2511 | reverse complement strand
TTTCTGCGGAGCGGCAGGTTCTCCCACAACTCCGATTTGCCCTAGAGGCGCTTGCCAAGAGTGACCACTCACAGTGTTTTAAAAACCCGCTCCGCCGCGTCCAGGGTAAATTTCAGATCCTCGTTGCTGTGGGCCGTTGACATAAATCCTGCTTCATAGGCTGCCGGAGCCAGATAAATGCCGGCATCCAGCATGCCGTGGAAGAATTT
>DDNV01000010.1:12432-12716 GCA_002341315.1 Cellvibrionales bacterium UBA2511 | reverse complement strand
TCCAGCATGCCGTGGAAGAATTTGCCAAAGCGCACGGTGTCGCAGGCCATGACCTGCTGATAGTTGGTGACGGCTTTTTCTTCGGTGAAGAATACCCCGAACATGCTGCCCACATGGTTGGTGGTCATGGGAATGCCGGCAGCATCGGCACGGGCTTGCAGGCCTTCGACCAATTGTGTGGTTTTGGCAAAGAGTTCATCGTGAAAGCCGGGTCGGGTCATCAAGGCCAATGTCGCCAGCCCGGCGGCCATGGCCACGGGATTGCCGGACAGGGTGCCGGCCTG
>DDNV01000010.1:12093-12286 GCA_002341315.1 Cellvibrionales bacterium UBA2511 | reverse complement strand
CCGGACAGGGTGCCGGCCTGATAGACGGGCCCCAGCGGAGCGATCTGTTCCATGACTTTGCGCTTGCCGCCAAAGGCACCCACCGGCATGCCGCCGCCGATGACTTTACCCAGGGTGATCAGGTCGGCATCTATATTGTAACGGCCCACTGCACAGCGGGGATCCACCCGGAAACCGGTCATCACTTCATCAA
>DDNV01000010.1:11538-11933 GCA_002341315.1 Cellvibrionales bacterium UBA2511 | reverse complement strand
GAAACCGGTCATCACTTCATCAATAATCAGTAATGCCCCGTGCTCGGTGCACTGACTGCGCAGGCTTTCGAGAAAGCCGGATGCGGGAGGAATACAGCTCATGTTGCCGGTGACGGGCTCCAGAATGACGCAGGCCACCTGGTCGCCAATTTCAGCAAACGCCTGTTCTACCCCGGCGATGTCATTGTAGGTCAGCGTGACGGTGTGATCCGCCAGCGCCGCGGGCACCCCCGGTGAGCTGGGTACCCCCAGGGTTAATGCCCCGGAACCGGCTTTCACCAGTAGCGAGTCCGAATGACCGTGGTAACAACCCTCGAACTTGATGATTTTGTCGCGACCGGTAAAGCCCCGCGCCAGACGAATCGCACTCATGGTGGCTTCAGTGCCGGAATTGA
>DDNV01000010.1:11190-11369 GCA_002341315.1 Cellvibrionales bacterium UBA2511 | reverse complement strand
GTGCCGGAATTGACCATGCGCACCATGTCCAGCCCCGGCACCCGCTCGCAGAGTTCATCTGCCAGTTCAATTTCCAGTGCCGTGGGTGCACCAAAGGTCATGCCTTTTTTCAGTTGTTCACTGACAGCGGCGATGACATCGGGGTGATTGTGCCCGGCGATCATCGGTCCCCAGGAAAG
>DDNV01000010.1:10623-11084 GCA_002341315.1 Cellvibrionales bacterium UBA2511 | reverse complement strand
ACATAGTCGATATAGCGTTTGCCATCCACATCGAAAAGGTGTGAGCCCGCGGCGTGATCAAAAAACACCGGGGTGCCGCCAACGGCTTTGAATGCGCGAACGGGTGAATTGACGCCACCGGGGATGTGGCGCTGGGCTGCTGTAAATAGTTGCTCTGATCGTTGCATGGTTTTAAGCTATTTTCGTTGATAAATAAAAGAAAGTTATTATCCTTGATTGGGCATGAAGACGCTATGCCACGACGGAGGTGCGATGAACAGGGCGGAGCCAGCTTGGCAACTGATCCTTGACTATTGGTTTGGTACAGAGCCTGACGATGCAATTTGCGCCCGTCAACAGTCGCCAATCTGGTGGAGTAAAAGCCTTGAGGTGGACGCTGATATTCGCGACCGCTTTGAACCTTTCCTGCAGGTGCTCATTAATGGCGGTAACCGCTACTGGTTGCAATTCGCCGAGAGTCG
>DDNV01000010.1:10249-10564 GCA_002341315.1 Cellvibrionales bacterium UBA2511 | reverse complement strand
GTTCTCGATCAATTCTCCCGGAATATCTATCGGGACTCGTCAATTGCTTTCAATGCCGACAGGCTGGCGCTGAACTGGAGTCTATCCGGTATTGAAGCCGGTATGGATAAACAGTTGCGACCGATTGAGCGGGTTTTCTTTTACCTGCCCCTGCAGCATGCGGAAAGCCCGGATATTCAGCGCCGCAGCGTGGTGCTGTATCGACACTTGCTGGCCCAGGTGCCCGCGCCACACCGAGAAACGTTCGCCGGGTTTCTGGATTATGCCGAGCGGCATGCGGCCGTCATTGAACAGTTCGGCCGCTTTCCCCATCGC
>DDNV01000010.1:9258-10178 GCA_002341315.1 Cellvibrionales bacterium UBA2511 | reverse complement strand
AGTTCGGCCGCTTTCCCCATCGCAATGAGGTGCTCGGCAGAGCGTCTACCGCTGAGGAACTGGAATATCTCTCGCAGCCTGATAGTGGCTTTTAGCCGGGTGGATTAAAACGGCCTGACTATAACCATCACCACGATACCAATCAGCATTAATACGGGAATTTCGTTAAACCACCGGTAGAACACATGACTGTGGGTGTTCCTGTCATCCCTGAATTGCTTCAGCAGATACAGGCAACTGTAGTGGTAGGCAATGAGAAGTAGTACCAGTGCCAGCTTTACCTGAAACCAGCCGCTGTTCAGGAAGTAGTTCGGGTAAATGGAAAACAGTGCCATGCCCAGCGCAACGGCGACTATCATCGATGGGTTTGCGATACCCCGGTAAAGTTTGCGCTCCATGATCTTGAAACGTTCGATACTGATCCGATCCTCGGCCATGGCATGGTAGACAAACAGTCTTGGCAGGTAGAACAGCGCGGCAAACCAGCTGACCACAGCGATGATATGAAAGGCTGTAATCCAGCTTTGGCCGCCCAGCAGAAATTCTTTTATCAGTGCCATTCGCTGATCCTTATTGGTAATAGTTGTCGATATCCTGGCGGGTGATGATACCAGCAACCTCGCTCATCAGCGGCGCTGCGGTTTGGCTGACATAAACGGCCTGATCATCGTTTTGTTGCATGACCAGCAGGGCTTCTTGCAGGGTGGCGCGGGGGTGTATCGGCACGATAGACCAGCGCTCTGCAGGAATTTCCTGTAGATCGATAGTGGTATCCGGTTCCAGGGCCAATTGTTCCTCCATATAACGGGCGAGATCTGCGGGTCTCATAATGAGCTTTGGTTCGCCGACATCCTCAATCACAATCCATTGGGGTTTGCTTTTCAAGAGGTCATCAATGCGCTCGAATGGCAGATGACGGG
>DDNV01000010.1:6910-9119 GCA_002341315.1 Cellvibrionales bacterium UBA2511 | reverse complement strand
CAAACCGATAACAGGATGAGGCGCTCGAATGGCAGATGACGGGAGTGTGAGATAAAGTCGCGCTTCATCAGGCTGGTGACACCGGCCCGGCTCAGACTCTGGAACCGCGGGGAGCTATAGCCATCGCGACCAATGGAAAAAAGACCGGGCATGCGTGTCAGCATCCGGCAGGTAATCGTCGCGATAACAGTGACCAACATGCTGGGTAAGAGAATATTGGGGTTGTAGGTCAGTTCCAGTACAGCGATAAGCGCAGCAAGGGGTGCGTTCAATACGGCGCCCACCATTGCACCCATACCGATGATGGCATAAAAGCCGGTGGACGATGCCTGATCCGGGTGAAAAAGGCTGCCCGCGATGCCCAGTGCCCCGCCGAGGCAGGCACCGATAACAAAATTGGGCCCGATGATACCTCCGGGTAAACCCAGTCCGACCGAGACACTGGACACCAGTATTTTTGCCGCGACAATTCCGATCAGCAGGCCCACTCCCAGCTCGCCCAGCAAGGCTTGCTCGACAGTGTCATAACCGACCCCCTGAATGTGCGGTACCACAGTCGCGACGTAGCCACACAAGATCCCCACACAGAGCATTCTCAGTAGCACCGGACGCTCCCGGAATTTTGTGGTGAAGGAATAGAGCATGAGCATGGCTGCCGCTGCCAGGCCGATGACCAGGCCGCATGCCAGTAGGAAAGGGATTTCCCACAGGCTGCCCATTTCGATAAGGGGAATGGCAAAGGCGGGTTCTGAGCCGAATACGATTCGCGAGACCACGCCGCCACTGACGGCTGCCAGAATGACCGGGATAAACCCGGCAATGGTGTATTCCATTAACACCACTTCCATGGCAAAAATAACCCCCGCCAGCGGTGTGTTAAATGACGCGGCGATGGCCGCTGCTACGCCGCAGGCAGCGAGTATGCGCAGACTGTTGTTCGGCAATTGCAGCCTCTGACCCAGCAGGCTGGAACAGACGGCGCCCAGGTGGGCGGCAGGCCCCTCCCTGCCCACGGAATGGCCGCTCAGTAAAGCAATGGTGGCGCCGCCAAACTGCAGTAGTCCGTTGGCCGCCGGCAATTGCGCCTGATGGTATTGCATCCGGTCGAGAATGTGGCCGACGCCGACGGTATGGTATTCCGTCTTGCAACTGTGCATGATCAGTCCGATCACCAGTGCCCCGACTACGGGCAGGATAAAGCTGGCGGTGCGGCTGAGCATTTCAAAAGATTCACTGCCCTGCGGTAGCAATAGGGCAAGGGGCCACTCAAAAGAGAGTCGGAAAGCGATGGCGATGAGCGCCGTCAGTAGTCCGCTAATGCAGCCCAGCACAGCTAGCTGGGGCAGGGCGTCGGTGTGAGCAAGGCGCGCGCGGAAGGCATCCAGTCGCCGTGAAGGCCAGCGTTTTCCGGGACGACTTTTCTGTTCCTCTATGGAGGTCATCTGCTGCGCTCCGATTGTTGCGGGACAGAGCCCGTTTATTGGCCTGAGGTTTGCGTTATTATAGGTAGCTCAATCCAGGCATAACAGGAACATTTATATCGTGATCAAAGTAGGTATTGTAGGCGGGACCGGTTACACCGGCGTTGAATTGTTGAGATTGCTTGCGGTTCACCCCGATGTGGTGGTGACGGCGATTACTTCCCGTGGTGAGGCCGGGCGGCCCGTGGCCGAGCTGTTTCCAAATCTTCGTGGGCACTTTGACTTGTGCTTTACCGATCCCGCGGCCGGCGATCTCGATCACTGTGATGTGGTCTTTTTCGCCACCCCGCATGGTGTTGCCCAACTGACAGCGCCCGGCTTGCTCAAGAAAGGTGTGCGGGTGATTGACCTGTCAGCAGATTTCCGGATTCGCGATGTGGCCCTTTGGGAGACTTGGTACAAGCAGCCCCATACCGCTCAGGAACTGATGTCCGATGCTGTTTATGGCTTGCCGGAACTGAATCGTGAGGCGATTCGGCACGGTCGTCTGATCGCCTGTCCCGGTTGTTATCCCACCAGTGTTCTGCTTGGTTTTCTGCCCCTGCTGGAACAGGGGCTGGTGGATCAGGGAGACTTGATTGCAAGTTCGGCCTCTGGTGCCAGTGGTGCCGGGCGTCAGGCGAATATTGGAACGTCGCTCGCTGAAACCAGTGATAATTTCAAAGCGTATGCCGTTCCCGGTCACCGGCACTTGCCGGAAATCAGGCAGGGTCTGGAGGACATTGCGG
>DDNV01000010.1:452-6721 GCA_002341315.1 Cellvibrionales bacterium UBA2511 | reverse complement strand
GCTGACTTTTGTGCCGCACCTGCTGCCCATGATCAGGGGTATTCATTCCACGCTCTACGCCAACCTGCTGAATACCGGGGTGGATTTGCAGCGACTCTATGAAGATCGCTTTCGGGATGAACCTTTTGTCGATGTGATGCCGGCCGGTAGCCATCCGGAGACGCGTTCGGTTCGCGGTTCCAATGTTTGCAGGATAAGCGTGTTTCGGCCGGAGAATGGAAACAAGGTGGTGGTGTTGGCGGCCGAGGACAACCTGGTAAAAGGTGCCTCGGGGCAGGCTATCCAGAATATGAATATCATGTTTGGCTTTTCAGAGAAGGCCGGTTTACTGGCGCCTGCATTGCTCCCCTGATGTCCAGAACAGAGCCGGAGCAGTTAATTGTCAGGCCCCACCGGCCAGGCCATCGACGGTTGGAGCTGGTGCTTTGGGTGTTGGCTGTGACTGCCGCCTGTGGTGTTGGTTTTTTACTGGGGGGCGGGTTTTTTGACCGGGCCGTGATCGATAGCAGGGTTTTGGCCAGAGAGCTTAAATCGGTCCGTGAGCAGAATTTGCAGCTGCAGCAGCAGCTGGCAAATGCAGAACTTGGTGCCCAGGTTGATGCGACCTCTCTGGAATCCGTCAGAAAACTGGTGACCTCTTTGCAGCAAAAGTTGGCCGCGAATGAAGAGGAGCTGGGCCTGTATCAAAACCTTTTGCAGGAGAATGATAAGGAGGCGGGCCTGCAAATCGGCAGGCTTGTGCTGAAACCCGGCGGGAAAAACGGGACGGTGGCCTACCGTCTGATTGTCCAGCAAAAAGCGGCCAATCTGAAGCAAATCAAGGTGAATGTTGTTATTCGTGTAGAGGGTCTCAGTGACGGTCAGCCATTCGCTGTAGGGTTTGACACGCTGGATGCTGAGGTCGATACGTTGCCGTTGCAGGCCACGTTCAAGTATTTTCAAGTTCTGGAGGGCAGCATACGGTTGCCTGTTGGTTTCCAGCCATTGACGGTGTTGGTGAGTGTGTGGAAAGACGGTGCCGAAAATACCCGCGTGGAGCGAAGTTTTGATTGGCAGCTGAATGAGGCTTGATGAGGTGGATCATGAGAAAGAAAACAACCCCGGCACCCTTTGCAGCGGGTGCGACAACACTGGTAGCCGGAGGGACTTCCGTAGTAGGCGACATTCATTTCGCCGGAAATCTTGAGGTGGAAGGGCACATTACCGGCAATATCAAGGCTGATGATGGTGCCGATGCGCGGGTTCGTATCCTGCCGCAGGGTCGTGTGGTGGGCGATATTACTGTTCCGGTGGTCGTCATAAATGGCCGCATTGAAGGCAATATCTACTCCAATCATCAGGTAGAGCTGGCGGCGAAGGCGGTAGTGGATGGTAATTTGCACTATTGCTTGATCGAAATTGAGAAAGGCGCTCAAGTCAACGGCAATTTTGTCCATCAAGGCCAGGCTGCATCAGAGTCTGCAGCCCCTTCGGAAGAGAGTGCGCCGGTAGCCGCGGAAGAAGTTGCACTGGATAAAGCCTAATAAGCCACTAGGCAGTAGAGCCACGCTTCATGATAGAATACCTGAGTGGAATGCTTGGGTATTGTTGGTTAATGCATTCCTTACGATTCATTCAGGAGCATGCATGTCAGGTATTGCAACATTTACACCGATGCCGTTATACATTTCGGACAACGCGTCCGAAAAGGTGAAAGCGCTTGTCGAAGAAGAGGGAAATCCTGATCTCAAGTTGCGGGTATTTGTCACTGGTGGTGGCTGCTCGGGGTTTCAGTACGGGTTTAGTTTTGATGAAGTTACTGCGGAAGACGATACCCTGGTCAGCAAGGATGGCGTGGCTGTGGTAGTGGATCCGCTCAGTTTTCAGTATCTGTCGGGCTCAACTGTTGACTATGAAGAGGGTTTGCAGGGTTCGCGCTTTACGATAACCAACCCCAATGCCACTACCACCTGTGGGTGTGGTTCCTCATTTTCTGTATAGTCGGTTCGGATTAGGGTGTTTAAAATATACGCCTATAAAAATATTGCTGTGCCGGGCCGCATTTCCGTGCTTGTTGTACCGTTACACTTCTTCTCGTCAACCTCATTTGAAGGAAGACATAAGTCAAAGACTGTGTGACTTGCAGCAGCTAAAACCTGTTGTCAGCTTGCTCAGGCGGGATGAATAGCGCCTAAAACGGAGGCTGCTGAAGCTCCGGTTACGGTAGGCTCATTCCCCGGTTTGCCGGCAAGGGTTTGCTGAGCAAGCCAGGCAAAGGCCATCGCTTCCACCCATCCTGGCAGTATTCCCAATGCCTCTGTAGTGCTTACCTGTATCGGATTCAGCAGCGCACTGATGCGGCTGACAAGGGCGCCGTTATAGGCGCCACCACCACAAAGGTAGGCCTCTGTGATTGGTCTGTGAGATTTTCTGATACCTGTGCTGATGGTCTGTGCCGTAAATTCGAGCAGCGTGGCTTGCAGGTCAGCCGGCTCTATTGAATCCCCGAAGCTAACCAATTGTTGTGATAGCCACTCGGGGTTAAACAGCTCTCTACCGGTGCTCTTGGGAGCTTTTTTGAATAGGTAGGGTGTTTTTAAAAACTGTTCCAGTAAAGTCGGGATGACTTGACCCTCACTGGCCCACTGGCCGTTGTCATCGTAGGCTTCGCCGAGAGATTGCAAAATCCAGCTATCCATCAGCCCGTTGCCGGGGCCGGTGTCGTAACCCAGTGGGCTGGACACGCCATCGCCGAATAGCAATGTGATATTGGCAATCCCGCCAATATTGATAATTGCTCTCAGTGTTCCGGGTTTCTCAAATGTCGCACGGTGGAACAGTGGAGTCAGCGGTGCGCCCTGCCCACCAAGTGCAATATCGCGCCGACGAAAGTCAGCAACGGTGGTAATGCCCGTCAGGTGAGCAATGGTATTGGGGTCGCCGATCTGCAGGGTAAATGGGTGCCTGTTGTTGCCATCTCCGGGGGGGGTATGGCGAATAGTTTGGCCGTGGCTGCCTATGGCGATCACTTGGCTGCTGTCAATGTACTCCCTTTGGAGTAGTGTGTTGGCAGCATTGGCAAAACGAAGCCCCAGCTCCCGATCCAGTTGCCCCATACGAGAAATCTCATTAAAGCCGGGGGTGGCCAGTTCGTGAATATCGTTTTTGAGGTCGGCTATATCACAACTGAGCGTAGCCAGAAGGCGGTGTTGTCCGTCTGACAGGTCGGCTAAAGCGGCATCTATGGAGTCGGCGCTGGTGCCTGACATCAGGCCTATGTAAAGTTCTCTGTCAGGCATTTATCGTGCGATCAATCGGCTTGAGATGGATTTTTTTCAGTGAGCAGGGCCACTCTGAAGCTTTGGCGGTTTTTTGCCAGCCGGGTCATTAATGTCTTGGTGGCACTGACGAACCTGCTTTTTTCTGCCGGGTCAATTGGTTGTGCTTCGGGCAAAGAAACGGTGCGGGGGTTTCGATGAACACCATTGACCAGAAATTCGTAATGCAGGTGTGGTCCGGTTGCATAGCCCGTGGAACCCAAGGTGCCGATGACCTGGCGCTGTTTGACATGTTGGCCCCGCTTCACGGTACGCTTGTCGAGATGCAGGTACTTGGTGGTGTACCCTTGGCCATGCTGAATAAAGACGTAGTTGCCATTGGCTTTGCTGTAGGCAGATGCGATGACCTTGCCCTCACCAGAGGCAAAGATTGGCGTTCCTCGAGGTGCCGCATAATCAACGCCGCGGTGGGCGCGAATGCTTTTGTGGATGGGGTGCATCCTGCGCAGATTGAAATTCGAGCTGATTCTTGTGAAATCCAGTGGTGCGCGTAAAAAGGCTTTACGCATACTCATGCCATCGGGGGTGTAATAGCTCGCTACTCCTTTGCTGTCTTCGTAACGAACCGCCTGGAAGCTCTTGCCCTGGTTGGTGAATTCTGCCACCAGGATATTGCCGGTACCAATTTTTTCACCATCCAGGTATTTTTCTTCATATAGCACTGAAAACTTGTCGCCTTTGCGGATGTCGAGTGCAAAGTCCACATCCCAACCGAAAATATTGGCAATTTCCATGATGGTATTGTGTGGTAAATCGGCCCGTTCGCCAGCCAAAAACAATGAGTCATCGATGGTTGACTCTCGATAGGAGTTTATAACCTCGGGCTGGCGCACCACATGCTCGGCACTGAAAGCCGGCCCATCGGTTTCCCGTTGTTCAGTAAAGACGTAGGATTCTAGCCTGGATTTGTTGTAGATCAACTGGCCCAGTGACCCGGACTCATTGAGTCCAAACAGAAGCTCTTCACCTGGACGCATCCTGGTCAATGGTTTGGTCAAGGGGGACGATGACATCAATCGGTAAACGTCTCGAGCGCTCAACGATACCTGTTGAAACATGGTCGACAAATTTGAGCCACTGCGCACAGTGGCGGTCGACCAGGTCAGCGCATCTGCCGGGTCAGAGCTGTTCTCGGGGCTGTCTTTTGCAGGCGTTGTCTCTCTGTTGGCATCAGTGAGCGTAGCCGCTGGTTCGTGAGACAGCCGGTTAGTGCTCTCCTGGAAGGTTAAGTCAATGGCAGCGGCCTGACGATTGGCTTCGACCTCTTCGCTGGGCAATACAGACAAGCCGATGAATATGGCCGCAGCCAATGAACCGAGTATTACCAAATGGTGACGGGAGTGTTTTGCCGCTAGCAGCTGACGTCCGATTGTTTCGTTTTTGGTGCTTGATGTGAATCTGGCTTGGCTCATGATAATTCAATAATCGTCTGAGGTTATTGGTTTAAGGCATCAATATATAACAGAAAGTCCGTCAGTCCCACCTTCGCCAACTGGTTTTATCTGCCTCGATACTTGTTTTTGTGAACGGATAAGGTAATGTTTGCCCCCCTTCAAAAGCATCTATTTGGGATTGGCAGCATGTCTGAAAATGCCCTGAATTTAATCGCAGAGTTGCAGTCCAGAGGGCTGGTCGCCCAGATGACAGGTGATGGCGCGCTTGTTGAGCACCTGGCTGACAGGTCCCGTGCTGTCTATTGTGGCTTTGACCCAACCGCTGACAGCCTTCATATAGGGAGTTTGGTGCCGCTATTGGCCCTGCGTAGGTTTCAGCTTGCCGGACACAGGCCCATAGCACTTGTGGGCGGCGCCACCGGTCTGATCGGGGACCCGAGTTTCAAATCCCAGGAGCGCAAACTTAACACTGCTGATGTGGTCGAGGGATGGGTTGAGTCTATAAAAAATCAGGTCTCGCGTTTCATTGATTTTGATAAAGGCCATTGTGCTGCAGAGGTCGTGAATAATCTGGACTGGATAGGTTCGATGAATTTGCTGACGTTTCTACGTGACGTTGGCAAGCACTTTTCAGTCAACAATATGGTGAATAAGGAGTCGGTCAAGCAACGGCTCGGCCGGGAAGGTGAGGGTATTTCCTTTACCGAGTTCACCTATATGTTGCTGCAGTCCTACGATTTTGCCGAATTGAACCGGCGTTATAATTGTACGGTACAGTTGGGAGGCTCTGATCAGTGGGGCAATATCACTGGCGGCATCGACCTCACCCGGCGATTGAACGGCGAGCAGGTTTACGGCATGACGCTGCCACTGGTGACAAAGTCAGACGGTACAAAGTTTGGTAAAACAGAAACAGGTACTATCTGGTTAGATCCGGCTAAAACATCGCCCTATGCTTTTTATCAGTTCTGGATAAATACAGCCGATGCGGATGTCTACAAATTCCTGCGTTACTTTACTTTCCTGCCTGCGAGCGATATTGAGGAAATAGAGAGGGTTGATCAGGAGTCAGGGGGAAAGAGGTCCGCGCAGGGCCTGCTTGCCCGGGAGCTGACCGAGCTGGTTCACGGGCGTGAAGGTGTAGCGGCCGCTGAACGGATAACGCGGGCGCTTTTCACAGATGGCCTGGGCGAGCTTTCTGAGAGTGATCTTGAGCAGTTAAAGCAGGATGGCATGCCAGCCAGTAACTTGAGTACTGCAGATGTACACAGTAAGCCGTTGACCGGGTTGTTGGTAGACTGCGGGCTGGCCAAGGCTGGAAGAGAAGTTAAAGATGCACTGAGTCGATCGGCGGTGTGGGTTAACGGTATTGCCAAAGATGAGGCTGACAATCTTTTGGCCAGTCATTCTTTTGCGCCTGATCATGCATTGTTTGGTCGCTTCTTTATCGTCAAGCTGGGCAAGAAAAAATACCATCTGCTTGAATTAGTTTAGAAATATTTCCCCTGACATAAACATCGATAGCCTTTCTATGTGTTCGGGTTGCCTGGGTGATTTT
>DDNV01000010.1:0-321 GCA_002341315.1 Cellvibrionales bacterium UBA2511 | reverse complement strand
AAGGCGTTGACGGGTAGAAATAAATCGCTAGAATGCGCGCCTCGGTTCAGGGTGAAGCCCGGGATTTGAGAGTTCAACGGCTAACAAGTTTTTTGAAGAAAGCCGTTGACAACAAGGTTTAAAGCGCTAGAATGCGCGTCCGCTTCGGGTAACACGGAAGCGGAGTTAACTGGCAAGGCAGGCATGAATTTGCCAAGCAAGATTAAATGCTTAAACCAGTTGACATTAAGGCGGCGATGATTAGAATACGCAGCCCGCTCAAAGCACAGAGCAACCGTTCTTTAACAATAGATCAGATAATGCGTGTGGGTGCTTGCTGAG
>DDNV01000035.1:2264-2506 GCA_002341315.1 Cellvibrionales bacterium UBA2511 | reverse complement strand
GGGCAAGCATTGTGTTGATGGTTCTGGGTTTCTATTTGCGGTGAATCAATGGAGAAAGTCTGGCAAGGGCAAGCGGCGATGCATCGCAGTGGGATACGGGGATTGGCCCCATTTTTATCAGCGCTACAGAAGAGGACATTGGTTATGGGTAAGTCGATTGCAGAAAAAGGTCTTGGTGAAAAAGCTGCTGCCATCCGAAATCTACTATTGGCGACGGTGGCGGTGTTTTTTCCACTGCCGCT
>DDNV01000035.1:1820-2016 GCA_002341315.1 Cellvibrionales bacterium UBA2511 | reverse complement strand
GGCAAGGCGGAGTGGGCTGAAGTGGGGGTTCTGGGCATCGTCGGTGCGATCGTGCTGATTTTCGCCAGTTACCTGCTCACGGAAGCGGCCGGCGTTATTTAAGACACAACGTCAAAAGTTTGTGGAGGGAGAAGCACATGGCCAATTCTCATGACATCCTGGCGGATCGGCTTAATGCCGAGCCCGCCATCTTTAA
>DDNV01000035.1:700-1651 GCA_002341315.1 Cellvibrionales bacterium UBA2511 | reverse complement strand
GCCGAGCCCGCCATCTTTAAAGGCTGCTCTTCCTCAGAGCTCGGCATGATTGTGGGGTTGGCCATTGTGGTCTGGCTGCCCCTCAGTCTTTTGCTGGCCTGGTTGCTGGGTGCAATCACCATGGGTTTTGGTATCGCCGGTGTCGGTGTGGTTGCCACAGTCGTGGTTATGGCGACATTGTTTCAGCGTATCAAACGCGGCCGGCCTGAAGTCTATTACCAACAATGGCTACGTATCCGTCTGCAGACGATGGGGCTGTATCGCACACCCTGGGTACTACGGAGCGGGTCCTGGGATATTGGGAGAACTCACTATGCGCCGCTACCGTCTCGAAATCGATAACGTGCGTTCCCATCTGCGCTCCCTGTGGGTCGTCATCGGTTTACAAGGGTTCATTATTCTGGCGCTCTGGTTCGGCTGGAGTCAGGCACCCAAACAGTTGCGGGTTTATGTGCCACCCGATCTGCGCTCGGGCGCTGTTTTGGCAGCCGAGGAAGTGCCTCCAGCGAACGTCTATGCCTTTGCGTTCTACATTTTTCAGCAGCTCAATCGCTGGCCCGAGAACGGCGCAACGGATTACGGCAGTGCAATTTTCCGGATCTCGCCCTACCTGACACCGCGCTACCGCAATGACCTGATCGCTGACATGGAACTCAAAGCTCGCCGCGGCGAGTTGGCCTACCGGGTGCGCGGTGTCCATGAGGTTCCGGGGCACGGCTACGAGGAGCGCCGCGTCGATGTGTTGTCGCCTGATGTCTGGATTGTCTGGCTGGATCTGGATCTGCTGGAGTCCGTGAAAGGCATGACCGTCAAGCAAACCACGATTCGATACCCGATTCGCGTGGTGCGTCAGGCTATCGATCCGGAAACCAATCCCTGGGGCCTGGCACTCGATGGGTACGCCAGCGACGGCCCGCGTCGATTAACTGATGCCGAGCTGGCTGAACCCAG
>DDNV01000035.1:0-534 GCA_002341315.1 Cellvibrionales bacterium UBA2511 | reverse complement strand
GCGCCATTACCAATAAGGAATCCCCCCAATGAATCCTCGTGATTTCTTTACGCCATTGAGATGGATCGCTTTGCTCGGTCTGTGTTTCCCGCTGCTGTCCTTTGCACAAGTCGATGACGCGGCCCCGAACATTCCGGAACGCGTTGTCTGGAACAAAGCGCCCATCGCAATTCCCTTGGTCGTCGGTGAAGAGCGCCTGGTGCATTTTCCGGAATCGGTGAGCATCGGCCTGCCGCACTCACTGACACCGTTGCTGCGCAGCCAAAGCATCAACGGCACCCTATACCTGTTGGCCAGGCAAGCCTTTGAGCCAACCCGTGTCATGGTGCGCTCGGAAACCGACGGCCCGATCTACGTCCTCGATATTTCAGCGGCGCCAGGCGGAGCAGACAGTCGATCATTGCCGGATGTGCAGGTACTGCTCCAATCACCGCAAGTCGCCGGTGCCGATCAGTCGACATCGGACAACCGATCACAGCCTTTGGGTTATGCCGCCTTAACCCGCTATGCCGCGCAACAACTCTATGCGCCAAC
>DDNV01000077.1:36165-42039 GCA_002341315.1 Cellvibrionales bacterium UBA2511 | reverse complement strand
GTCGCTGGTTCGAGCCCAGCAGGCGGAGCCATATAAAACAAAGGGTTGCAGAAATGCAGCCCTTTTATATTGCCTCAATTTATTAACCTGCAAGCGTCTATCTGCTCTTGAAGTGGCGACCCTGACTGACCTGTCTCCGGTATTTAATCTAACTGCTACCTAGTCATGTCCGTTACTGTTGAATCAATGGTTCCAAGTCCGAGGGACAGAGGCAAACGCCAAGGGTGTCTGATTGATATCTCAAGGATGAATGCGGACGGCCAATCCAGCCCCTCACGGTAAAGCCGATAAACTTTCTTGTAATTCACCTCAGCGCCCTTACGAAACAACGACGCAGCAATTGGTAAACGCACCGCTAGTTAAAAGCTTAAGAGAAGACCAACCCCAGACGTTCGGAAGCAGTCATGAGCTGCTGTTGCGGATACCATGCAAAGCACAGGCGCATACTCGAGAGGAATTGACCGTTGGCTGAACAAATCTTACCGGGTAGATAGCTAACACCAGCTTGCCTGGCCACATCAAGCTTTGCAGCGACGTCTCGTCCATCAACAAAACTTGCCCATAAAAAGTACCCACCGTTGGGCTTATTGATACTTATCTGATCACCGATTGTTGACACTAGCCCATCAAACAGCACTTCAGATCGGGCTGCATAGCTTTGCCGCAAATACTCAAGGTTCTTCTGAAATTCACCGCTGGCAATCAAAGGCCCAACCAATGCCGAAGTGACAGGCGCCAAGCCGCCGCCACTTTGCAGTAACGCCGAATTCTTGAGCCTGTGAAAAATATCACCGGTACCCTGAATCCAGCCAAGCCGCAGTCCGGGTGCAAGAATTTTTGAAAAAGAGCCTACAGATAAAACAGGCGCGTTATGGTCATAACACGCCAAAGGTGCAGGGGGTTTCTGACCAAAGTAAAGCGACTGATACACGTCATCGGCAACAACAGGGCATTGCGTTTGTGCTGCCAGTTTTACTATACCTTGCCGCCGACTATGCGACTGCGTAATACCTGAGGGATTATGAAAACTGGGAATTGTATAAAAAAATGCAGGCTTATATTTCTGTATGGCCTGTTCTAGCGCCTGTAATTCGACACCGTCTTCATCCATCGGCAATGCAACAACATTGAAACCGCGCTCTTTAAATAATTTAAGTGCAATAAAATAGCTGGGATCTTCTACCAGAATCGTTGCACCGGGTTTGCTCAACTGTGAACAGATCATATCGAGCGCATTGGACGATCCGTTCGTCAGCAATAGCTGTTCAGCCTTGACCGGCTGGTCGTAATCTTCTGACAACCATGCAGACAGCGCCTGCCGGAATGTTTCGTCACCGGCCTGCTCGCCATAAGCCAGGTTTTGTTGATCAACCGACAGTGAGCGAAACAAATCAACCGGCAGCAAATCCGGATCTGGTTGGCCTACTGCCAGATCTATCAACTGATCAGGGCGTGTAACCTGGGTAGCCATTATTGAGCCAGACTGTCCATTTTACGGAAGTAATGATGCGCCGCTTCGTTGACTCGCGGTGCTAACAAGAAGGTAGAAACCATCGTTGGTATAGCCATCATCGCATACATACCAATTAATAAACCGTTGACCAATTCAAGCGTGGTGACTGCGCCTACAACAATCATGAGCAAATAGAGCGGCGTATAGTAACGCGCTTTGTCTGCACCCAGTAAAAATCCGACGCACTTGGAGCCATAAAACCAGAAAGTGACGATAGTCGAAAAGCTCAGTAACGCAACCATCAGCAAAAGCAAATAAATACCACTATTAGGGAAAACCTTCTCTAACGCTGCAGCAGTGAGTGCAACACCTTCCATGTCGCCGCCGGCTTGCCAAACGCCTGTCAACAGAATCATAAATGCGGTACATGAGCAAACAATCAGCGTATCGATAATCGGGCCTGTCATGGCTACGACACCTTCGCGTATTGGCTCGCTGGTTTTAGCTTCACCATGGGCCATCGATTCTGTGCCAATACCCGCCTCATTGGAAAAAGCTCCGCGACGCACGCCAATCATGATGACGCTTCCCAGAGCGCCACCGGCTACACTGGTGCCGCTGAACGCGTCGTTGACGATAAGCATAAATACCTCGGGGATGTTCTGCCAATATCGTATTAACACAATCAGTGTCATGCCGATATAAAGCAGTAACATACTTGGTACCAGTCGCACCGTTAACTTGCCAATGCGTTCGATGCGCCCCAGCACAACAATCAAGGCCAAAATAGCCAGAACAACGCCCGCGATGATATCAAACGTCATATGCTGGCTTTCTGTAGCAAGGCCTGTCGGTATTGCCACGACCTCACGCAACAGGCCGACAAACTGATTCGTCTGAAACAATGGTAATGTTCCAAGCGCGCCGGCTACGGCAAATAAAACAGCTAAGGGATACCAGCGCTTACCAAGGCCTTCGCTTATCACATACATAGGGCCGCCACGAAGCACACCGCTTGAATCCCTGCCTCGATACATCACTGCCAGCGACGCAGTATAGAACTTGGTTGTTACACCGATAATGGCAGTCACCCACATCCAGAAAACCGCACCAGGCCCACCCACGCTGATAGCGATCGCAACCCCTGCGACATTGCCGAGACCCAGCGTGCCCGACAAAGCTGTGCTTAAGGCCTGGGCATGGGAAACATGCCCCGGGTCGTGCTCATCGTTATAGCGCCCACGTAATAGGGCCAATGCATGACCCAGATGGCGGTATGGACGAAAACGCGAATACAGCATCAAGCCTATGCCGCCACCCACCAAAAGCACAACCAAAGGCGTGCTCCACATAAAATTGGCGAACGCATTAAATGCTGCTTCAAGTTGATTGATAACAAACATAAGAATCCCGACGATCTAACACCTTACCCTAACGCTTGCCGTTCCCGTACGCCATGCAAAATGGCATGTCAGGTGCAACCATTGACTAGTCACAGCGGTGAGCCTCATAGTCGTGCATACACCCGGCCGAGCAGGCGCTGGCTCGAGCCCAGCAGGCGGACCCATATAAAGCATGGGGCTACAGAAATGCAGTCATTTTTACGCCAGCCTCCTCCCCAAGAGCACTTTTGGGGTCACAAAAAAGTCCATTTTTAACAGACATAAAATTTCATGACCATGAAAGGTGGCCGGGATATACTTTGGGGAGAAATGCTGCTGCAATAGGCCAGTCAGCGGGTATAAAAGGATGTTGCCGAAGCATTCCAGCTATGTTGTTGGTCAGGTTTTCCAAACCGGCAAATCTCCCGTCAGCTTGATATCATTAATCAGTGACAGCGCTTTCCACTCTTCTAGGGGAAAACGTATACCGCCCTCTTCCATACCGTACTTTTCTACCAGCTTTGATTCGATCTCCTTATTAAGATTGAAAGTGCCAATACCACGCATCCCCCAACCATGAAAGAGACGAGCATCAATGACAGAAAAACTAATGATACTTATCTCGCTGTGCCGATCATCACGAACGATACGCCGGAAAAGTGCGTTTACATCCTCGAATTTACCCTCTATTACTTGCAAAAAATGCGTTTCACTCGCCAGCAGAACACCAGAAATGCCAGCCGCGTCGTTACTTGACTCACTGGACACAGCGATATCCTCAACTAAAGCCCAATCAAGGCGCGTAACACTCCGGCTCTTATAGATGAGTCGATACATTATATATACCCTTTTTTATGAATTTATTTTCCCGTTATGACAAACAAACAATTCTATAATTCCTAAGGTGGCGCATACCCTTACTCATTACTCGGTGACTCTCACAATAAATCCACTGATAAGAAGTATTACGATTTATAGCATAGGAAAAATAAGCCGCAGATCAATTCTCTAAAAACATCTAACGACAAGCCCCCCTGGCTCAGACTTTGATAAAAGGAATGTAGCATCTAAAAGCCTATACACAAGCCTCAGGAATTATGTGGTAAAACCCCGTACAGCAAGGCCCATAATGCCCTCTGACTGCCCTTCTTGTTTTCAATCCAAGAGTAATAAGTAAAGACTGGAATTTATTGCCAGGAAACCTATATTTACTAGTGACAACTCGCTTGTTGCGTGTGGCAAGCCTTGGATAACAATGAATTAATAAGGGGGGTTAACCAGCATGAAAGTCACCTTTGACGGCGATATCTGTAAACATTCAGGCGAATGTGTGAAAAGATCACCAGAAGTTTTTAAGGTGATTGATGGCAACATGGTGATCAATACTGATCAAGAGTCAGATGACAATATTCGAGCAACGGTTGCCAAGTGCCCTACTGGAGCCTTGAAGTGTGTTGATGAGTAATTAAAGCAAAGCACCATCTTTATATAAGTCCACCCGTATCAAGCTAAGAAGCCTCGCTATGCGAGGCTTCTTTATGGGTAATACCTGTTGGCGCATTAATCATTGGGTCGCTGGTTCAAGCCCAGCAGGTGCAGCCCTATAAAATAAAAGGCTGCAGAAATACAGCCCTTTTTATTGCTTTGGTTGCTCGACCGGCGACGACTTCTCTCCTGCGCCAACCTGCACCAAAGCCAACTTCCGGCATTGTTCAACCCGCTGTACGATCAACTGCCCCTCCTCAACACTGCTCATGGGCGGCTCACCCCCACGCAGGAAATCAAGAAAAGCTTGAAGCTCCAGCAAAAGCGGTAAGGATCCATCAACGTCCCGTAGCTCGAGCTCCCCTAGTGATTGGCCAGATTGAGTGATGTACCGGATCAAGAGGTGTCCGGGCTGGTCATCTCTCATGGTGACAGTGCCTTCATCAAAAACAGCCTCCAGAAAGCGTTCATGCTGAGCACTCAGGCTCGAGACCTCAATACTGACGGGCACCTCTGTTCCCAGATATACCGTCAATGCGTTCAACCAGCCTTCTCCACCCAGGCAGCTGGCAAAGAGCGGCTCAGGAATATCACCCAGCAGGTGGAGCACGATACTCAGGTCATGCGGCAAAAGAATCCAGATCGGATCAACGTCCGAATGCGCACTACCCCACTGGCGACGCCGCAGGTTTAAGGCCCGGAGTCGACCGAGACGTGCCGAGCAGATGATATCTCTGATCGCGTTAACACCTGGGTGATAGCGCCATTTGTCCATAACAAAAAGTCTGCCCCGGCCCAGATCAACCAGTTTCGCTGCATCCGCTGTATCGCTCGTCAGGGGCTTTTCGACATATACCGGTTTACCCCGGGGGATCAGCTGCTCAACAACCTCCCGATGGCAGGTTGTGGGAACCGCAACAACATAGCCATCCAGATCAGGCTCCAGCATCGACAACCTCTCCACGATTTCGTGAGCGCCGTTTTCCTGTGCATTGCTTTTACTTTCCAGATCTTGCGCGACCACATGAACTTCACAATCAAGACTGACAAGATCGCGTAAAATATTTTTTCCCCAACGACCACAGCCAACCAGGCCAATTCGCAATCCAGCGCGCAGACTCATGTTGCTTTCAGAAACGCCGATTTTAGTCCACGGATCTCACGCACCAGTTGCGCTAAAGAGCCCGCATTGGCATCCCTCGACGACAGCTCGGGGGTCTCCACGCCCCAGGACAAATCCAGCTCTGGGTCATTCCAGAAACAACTAAATTCGTCATCCATTGACCAATATGTAGATGTCCCGAGGAGGTACATACAATCCTCGGGAGTATAAAAACCATGAGCGACGCCCGGTGGAATAAGCCAGATTTGTGGCTGCTCAAAATTGAGAGAGCCGAGCCACGACTTCATAAAGGTGGGAGACTCAGGCCTGATATCACATAGGCCGAGCGTCATTTCGCCGCTCAGTACAAAAAGATAATCGCAACGCCACAGATGAACGTGCATCCCTCTAAGCACATTCCGGTTGGACGTCGTGACACTCCACTGCAGCGG
>DDNV01000077.1:32123-36138 GCA_002341315.1 Cellvibrionales bacterium UBA2511 | reverse complement strand
CCACTGCAGCGGCTGGTACTCACTCGACCAGCAGCCTCGAAAGTATTCCGTCAGACTACCCCGGTTATCCGCGTGGGTCTTCAGCGTGAACTTTGACACGCCGGCTATACCTATCGACACGATTTCAATGGTCATTTTTATTCCTTTTCAACCCTTTTTCTCAGATCGCGAATTATCGGCTTTAAAACCCTCCGGAGTGGCTGTGGAATCCATGCCCGCCATGAAACCGGTGGAAGAAATCTGCGCTGCCAATCCGCCATCACTTCCTGCAGCAACCATGCTGAAAAGTGCTCTTCACTTAACCGCTGACCCCAGTGATCGAGCTCGGCACATCGCTCACCCAAAGACATGTCTTGGCGGGATGGGCTGGCAAAATGGAGCGTAGTGGGATGCGGGCTGGCATAAAAACGACAATTCGGCAAAGCGATCCACTGCTGCCACATATACAGGTCACTGGGCATACCGTCCGGACGGGGCCGCCACCCGAAAGGCAGCCTGCGGTAGGCATCCATCCTGTGACCCACACAGGTCGGACCGAAGTAATTCCATATGAGCCGCAAGCGTCTGCGGGTCTCGACGTCATCAATGCGGCCTGCATTCGCACTGATGGTTCCGTCAGTGGCAACCTCAGTATGCAGCGTGTGAACGAAATCGTATTTTTCAAGAAGAGGCACTAACGTTTCCAGATGATGCGGAAGCCACAGGTCATCGTCGCCAAGATAACAAACAAAGGTTGCGCGAGAATCCTCAAGCACTCTGGCACGATGCACCTCGCCATGACCGGCTCCCTTCGGGTTGGCGACCAACTGTATCCTTGCGTCACCTGAACACAATTGTGTAAACAGTGTGGCATGTTCAGAAGAAACCCCGTCGCCGACAATCACTATTCTAAAATTCTGAAAAGTCTGACCAAGAACACTTTCCACCGCTCGCAAAAGCGTCGGCCCATGATTGCAGGTAGGAATGATCACATCGACCAAAGGGTTCGCGCTCATGGACATGTCTCTACAGGTGAAAGCCCAGTATATTGGAATTCAGCCAATGACCCCATGACCTGCTCACTTGGCCACTGGGCAACAGCATACGCCAAAAGCCAGTCATTTATTGAGGACAGGGATATGCGAAGAGTGGGTGAATAATACTAAGGTATCCCCCCGGATAATCCGGGAGGATAAATGGAAATACCTGATACGCTTGCCTTTCGAAAAACCTGACTTGCTCAAGGAGTAGGTGCCAAGCTCAGCCCAGCATTCATTAGCGTACCGGCAAAGGAAAGCAGCGATGGGCCAGCTGTAATCACTTCACAGCCGACCCAAAGCATAGCCATCAGGATTGACGCTGCCTTCTTGCCACCAACAGCAGTGCACCCAGACCGAGACCCAGCAGCGGGAGAGAACCCGGTACAGGCAATGCGGTTGGAGGGGTGGGGTCGGTGGGCGTATCCGGGTTATCAGGATTGGTTCCAGGATCACCCAGAAAGAAGCTATCGATGCCCAGGTCAGCCCGATCACCAAATGTACTGTGTGCAACAACTTCGAGCGTCTGAATCTCACTGGTCGCAGTAAAGATCAATGTCTGCCAGATCCAGTCAGCAGCTTCCCCAAAAGTGGGTAGCTCCATCGTTGCAGCGTTCTGCGATTCCGCTCCAAAGATAATCTCCCAGTAACCTCCAGCTTCAGAAAAATCACTGTGGCTGATACTCTGTTCAAACGAGATCTCGTATTGTTGACCAATCACCAATCCGCCCAGACCAACCTGCAGAGCACTTTCGACGTAAGGCGATCCCGCCCTGCCGTCCCAGCCAATGCCATGCAGAAAATCACCGCCAGTACTACTGGCCTTCCAGGAAAAACCCCTGAAATTAGTGCTGGCATTAAACACATCGGGAGTCCCTTCTGTGGTAGTCCAACCGGGCGGAACATCGCTGTTAAATCCGTTTGTGTTTCCTGTATACCCTTCAAACCCCCCATTTTCAAAGGCATCAAGCAAGGCAGCAGAGGCGTTCCCACCAGTGAAAAGTAAACTCGACGCCAGCAAAAGAGAGGGAATCCTGCTTCTAAGTGCTAATGACATGTTGATTCTCCATGTTTGTATTAATTAATTTGTACCACTTTGATCCTTGCGGTACGTTCGAGAAAAAGCTCAATTGAGAAAAAACTCAATAAAAGTGGCCTCCATAATTTTCAAGCACATACTATGCCAATTGAAATAAAACAATTATATTTCAGCATGTTACAGAAAATATCGGCAACTCTTCGCGCCCATATTGTAAAATTACCTGACACGGCTGTTTGCAATAACACTTTCCATACAAAACAGGACGAGGAAGGGAGGCTGCTGTTTTTTTTATCCCCCCTTTATTTCGGCTCCGACTGTGCATCAACATTTGTGAGTCGCGGCAAGCCCCTGCCAATCCTCCAGCTCCAGCGCAGGTTGCTCAGCCCGAAAACGCGCATACAGCGCAACCCCAATCGGGTCTTCCAGAATATCCACCTGTACGCCCTTGCTGCGCAACAGCGGCTCAGTACCCGAAGCGTTGCTGACATCGCCCACCACCACCCGGGCAAAACCGCGCATGTGCAGCAAAGCGGCACAGACGTCACAGGGACTCAGTGAGGTAAACAGCGTAGTACGGCTGAAATCCAGCCTCCCGGCATCACGAATCGCCGCAGTTTCGCCGTGGTTGTAGGGGTGATTCTCCTGCACCAGCGTATTGTGACCCTTCCCAACAATCCGGCGCGAGACATTATCGACAATCACCGCCCCGATGGGACAGCCGCCCTCGTCATAACTTTTCTTCGCCAGCAATACCGCAATACGCATCAAGTCGGCATCGCTCAGTCGCCGGGCAAACGCAGCATCCAGCAGCACCGGCAAGCTTGCCGTCGGCATATGGGCAACGGCGGCGAGCACCTCATCCGTAACAGGGGTAAGACTGTCAAACAGTGTATTCATGGTTAGTATCCATCTCTATCAAGCGGCTGTATCCGTGACAAATCCAGAGCGACCGAGTCAAACAGGCCCTGAATAATTTTTTCGCATGTCTATTCATATTTAATAGTGAATAATTATTACGCTGCTTCGAATACATCAAAGGAACCCGTATCAGGTTTCAGCAAAAAAGCTCACCTGGAGAGCCGGAAAATGGCCAATCAACAGATGTAGCGACCTAGCCGGAGAAGGATTTGGCAAACTGTCTGCCAAAACGCGCTATCCACTCTTGTGCAGCCGCTTCACTGTCCAGCACCCGACCCTCCCGATCGAGTTCCCGACGATAGTGTTCTATCAGGCAGACCTGCTCCACCATTCTGCTTTTGAAGGACTCCGTTTCATCGTTGAACTGGATGCCAATCCGGAATCCCTTGGCACAGGGAGTGCATCGCGTCACCCGACCCAAGACCCGGTAATCCGGTTGAAGTGAGGGAATGTACAGCGTCACGGCGGTGCCCGGCGAGAACGCCCGTGGCAGGCGACAGGCAAGTCCTCCCTGACTGATGTTGGAGAGGCTGGCCTGATAGCTACTGCCGCTATCTTCGGAGGAGACCAGAATGGGAAAATCAGTGGGGTGGCGGATAAACTGTCGCATAAGCCTACTTCCCTGTGGGCATATTGCCCTTAGCGAGGCATCCGCAAGTCATGCGCTGCCCGACAAAAAAATGGGGCATGTAATCCAGAGCCCCGAGAGTGGCAAAAACAGATGCACGACCATCCTTGTATTCCACCCGCTATATCTGTTTTGGTGTGATGTGATCAAAATTTTCGGCTCCGCCAAAAGTGCCCCTGGCAACAGTTTGAGGAATCTGCCAGCTAAAGCACCCTACCCCAGCCACCCTGCCTTTGCCCACTTTTATTGCGACAGTTTTTTCGGTTTTGCCAGCCATTCATGGCCCTTCAACATAACTTGCCAGTAGAGCATGGGCAGTTGTTTTGCCTTTAGCCACCAGGCTGCCCGAGTGGCCTTGGTACCGTCATTTATCCACGTCGGAAAAGTCGGCTGTAGCTCACCGCCATAGCT
>DDNV01000077.1:30301-32007 GCA_002341315.1 Cellvibrionales bacterium UBA2511 | reverse complement strand
AGCTCACCGCCATAGCCGAATTCAGCGAGGACAATCCGGCCCCGCTCGACGGTGAGCGGGCAGGACCCATAGCCGAGGTATTCGGCTGTCAACGGCTGGTCGTTGAGGTGAGCGATCAGGTTTTCGGCAACCACCGGCGCCTGCTTACGTACGGCAGCGGCGGTTTTGGCATTGGGCGTACCACTGACATCCCCCAGGCCAAAAATATTTTCATGGTGGCTGTGACGGAGCGTATCACTCTTTAGATCGAGCCAGCCGGCTTCGTTGGCCAGACTGGACTCGCGGATGAAAGCAGGTGCCCGCTGGGGAGGCACTGCGTGAAGCATATCAAAACTGATTTCCCGATCCTGACTAACACCCTCGGTATCCGAAATGCGAAACACGGCTTTCTGGGCAGGACCGTTAACCGAGACCAGGTTGCTCTGGTAATTGACATCAATTCCGTAATGGTCGATATACGATTGCAGCGCCGGGACATATTCCGGCACACCAAACAGCACGGCACCAGCATTGTGGAACTGGACCGAAAGATTATCCAACACACCATTGCGGCGCCAGTGATCCGATGACAAATACAGCGCTTTCTGGGGGGCACCGGCACATTTGATGGGCATCGGTGGCTGGCTGAACAGTGCAGTGCCTTTTTTCAACCGCTGAACCATTTCCCAGGTGTATTGGGCCATACCCTCCTGATAATTGGAGGTGACACCATTTTCTCCGAGACTTTCCGTTAACCCCTCAATGCCAGCCCAGTTCAGTTCCAGTCCGGGAGCAAGCACCAGAGCCTTGTACCCCAGAACTGTGCCATCCGAGAGCGTTACACAATTTTGATCCGGCTCCATGGATACAACCTGTTGTTGATGCCAGGTGACAAAATCGGGCATCACATTGGCCATCGCCCTGGCCGTGATTTCCGGGCGAAAGACACCCCCACCCACCATGGTCCATCCGGGCTGATAATGGTGGGTATCTGACGGTTCAACAATGGCTATGTCCAGTTTGCGGTCACGTTTGTGGAGGCTGGCCGCCACCGCAATACCCCCGGCACCGCCACCGACAATCAGGACGGAATAGATTTTTTCGGGCTGCACGTGATGTGGGTCTTGATTACTCATGACAAGGGCCTCCTGTTTTCGTACTACAGCTGGTCACGGGCATGATGGCATACACGCGACTTAAATTTAGTTATATACATATATCATAATAGAATAAGCAGTCTAGCAAGGGTAGCTTTGACTGAACATTCTACAGTGAGGCGATGATGCCGCCCCGGAGGCTGGCGACCTGCTGAATGCCAGCCTCAGTCAGAATCGATACGGCCATCGCCGAACGCCGCCCGGAGCGACACAGGGCCACTACCGGCCTGTCGCTCGGCACATCGGCTACCTGCTGCCGGAGTTTGTCCAGGGGAATCAGCAGATCAGACTGGAGAACCGGAGAGTTACCCGGGCGAACCTCATCGATATCCCGCACATCCAGCAGTGTGACCTCTGAGCGGTGGGATTGCAGCCAGTCAATATCCACCTCCGGCACACCGGCATAGGTCACTTTGATATCACCCCAGTCGGGCTCCTCCGGCAATAAACCATTTTCCGGACAACCACTGCGATGATTGGCGGGAACTGCCTCGTCAATTTTCTTGGGGTGCGGCAGCTTCATGGCATGCATGTATTCAACAAAATCACGCTCATCGGCACCCCCGCCGA
>DDNV01000077.1:29678-30190 GCA_002341315.1 Cellvibrionales bacterium UBA2511 | reverse complement strand
GGGCGTTAAAGGCTTTTTCTTCACCGATGGTACTCTGGGTCCTGCCGTTGTAATCGTGTGCGGGATAGACCATATAGTGATCGGGCAGACTAAAGAGCTTCTCCGTGATCGAGTGGAACAGGTTGTGGGCGCTGCCCTCCTGAAAATCACTGCGGCCACAGCCGCGTATCAACAGCGTATCGCCAGTAAAAACCATTGCTTGATCTTCCAACACATAGCTCATGCAGCCATTGGTGTGCCCGGGGGTTGACAGGGCTTTCAACTGAATACCGTCAACGCCAAAAATCTGCCCGTCCTCCAGAGGGAGATTGACGTGCTCCGCACCGATCACTTTTGCCGAGGCGATCTGGCAACTGGTCTTTTGCTGCAACAACCAGGCTGCTGTCACATGGTCGGCGTGGGCGTGGGTATCCACCACCAGCGCCAGTGTCAGATTCAGCTCCCGCAAAAGTGCCATATCCCGCTGGGCCTGCTCGAATACCGGGTCAATAAGAATCGCCCGCCGGGTAGTT
>DDNV01000077.1:25030-29503 GCA_002341315.1 Cellvibrionales bacterium UBA2511 | reverse complement strand
GGTAGTTTCATCGGCCAACAGATACGTATAGGTGGAAGAGGTATTATCAAATAACTGCCTGAATAACATAAAACATCCCTCTATTGATGGTTGTATCTGGTTGATTATGGTTGAATCTGACGGATCTTGCACAAGACAAAACAATTGGACGAGCGTTTATCGCCAATCGTAAATATCTGTGTAAAATGTTTGCTCACCCTTCGTGGTGCTGGATGTTTTAACCTTCCCGACACCCGCCTTAAAAAAGTGTTCGTTGATCCTATGAAAACTACCGCCAGACTGATAACTGTTATTGTTGTGCTAACCCTGATTCTGGGCAGCCTGTTCGCCTGGAAAATGCAGCAGATCAAGCAGCAGCAAGCCCTGATGAGTCAGGCTCCGCCACCCTCGGTGGTAGAGGCAACCCGCGTGGTGGAAGATTCCTGGCCGCAGTCGCTCTCGGCAATTGGTAGCGTTCGGGCAGTCAACGGTATACGAATTGCCAATGAGATGGCGGGCGTGGTTGAGCACATCGAATTTGAATCCGGCCAGCAGGTCAGCGCCGGTGATCTGCTTCTGAAACTCAACACCGATACAGATCAGGCCGCTCTGGAAACCCTGAAAGCCGAGCAGCGGCTGGCACTTCAGCAATTCGAGCGCTATTCCAATCTGATCCGGGGAAAAACCATTTCCCAGTCGGCCTTTGACGAAGCAAAAGCCACCCTGGAAGCCGCTGAGGCCCGGGTTCACGAACAACAGGCTATTTTGAACAAGAAGCGTATCCGGGCTCCTTTCGACAGCATTATCGGGCTACGCATGGTCGACCTCGGTCAATTTCTTGAAGTGGGCACACCCATCGTCCAGCTTAGTATGCTCGATCCCATCTATGTGGATTTTACGATTCCCGAACGGGAGCTTCCGCGCATCAATGTGGGGGACAGGGTTGAAATCCGTGTTGCAGCCCATCCCGGACAACTGTTCAGTGGCGCAGTACTGGCCCTGGAGACATCCGTCAGCACAGAAAGCAGAACCCTCACCGTACGCGCCGAATTACCCAACCCGGAACATCGGCTGAGACCGGGGATGTTTGCCAATGTCAGCACTTACCGCGGTCAGCAGGATCGGGTACTTACCCTGCCGCGCACGGCAATCTCCTACAACACCTATGGCGACTTTGTGTTTGTCATCGAGTCCGGAGACGATCAGCAAAAAGCAGTGCAGCGGCGCAGTGTCACCACTGGTGAAGTCCGGGACGGCAGAGTATCGGTCACCAGTGGCGTAAAAAAAGATGAACAGGTGGTTGCCACCGGTCTGCTGCGGCTACGCAATGGTCAGACCGTTGAGATTGTCGACTCGGTAACCTCTGACAAGGCTGCCAACTAATGCGTTTTACGGATATTTTTGTTCGCCGACCAGTGCTGGCCACCGTGGTGAGCCTGCTCATTCTACTGATGGGGTTGCGCGCAATTCTGGAACTGGAAGTCCGCCAGTACCCGGAACTGGAGAGCACCACGGTAACGGTCTCCACAGCTTACCCGGGGGCAGATTCTGAACTGGTCAAGGGTTTCGTGACCATCCCGCTGCAACAGGCCATTGCTGAGGCTGAGGGGATAGATTATCTATCTTCCACCAGCCAGCAGGGTATCTCGACCATTGAGGCCAGAATGGTCCTGAACTACGACGCCAATGATGCACTGGCAGAAATTCAGGCCAAGGTCGCCTCGAAGAGGGATGTGTTGCCGGAGGCCGTGCGAGATCCGGTCATCAGCTCCACCACCGGGGACAGCACCGCACTGATGTATATCGCCTTCTACAGCGACACGATCAAGGTTCCCCAGATTACTGACTACCTTACCCGACAGGTGCAGCCGAGACTGCAGGCACTGGCCGGGGTTGGCAAGGCCGAACTGATGGGCAGAACCTTTGCCCAGCGGGTCTGGATTGATCCGCAGCGACTGGCCGCAATCGACATGACCCCGCGCGACCTGATCGAGATTCTACTGAACAACAATTATCTCGCCGGTATTGGCAGCACCCGGGACGAACTGGTGCGTATCGACCTGACCAGCAACACCGACGTCAACAATCCGGAGCAGTTCCGCAACCTGGTCATTAAACAGACCGACGACAGTATCATTCGTCTCGGCGATATCGCCCGCAGTGAACTGGGATCACAGACTTACGACTCCATCAATAACTACAAGGGCAAGCCCTCGACCTACATCGCCATCGAGATCGCACCGGGCGCCAACCCCCTGGATGTTGCCGCACTGGTGCGGGCTGAATTGCCGGATATTCGCTCACAGCTCCCCGAAGGCATGCTGGTTGAACTGCCCTACGATGCCTCGGAATTTATCGACAGCTCCATCAAAGAGGTCATCAAAACCCTGGGCGAAGCGGTAATTATCGTCCTGCTGGTGATCTTTCTGACATTAGGCTCCCTGCGGGCAGCCATTGTTCCATCCATCGCCGTACCGCTATCGCTGATTGGCGGCGCACTGATCATGTTGATGCTGGGCTTCTCCCTCAACCTGCTGACACTGCTGGCAATGGTGCTGGCCATTGGGTTGGTGGTGGATGACGCCATTATTATTGTGGAAAACGTTCACCGACATATCGAAAACGGCGAAAGCCGCTTCGAGGCAGCCCTGAACGGCGCCCGGGAGATGGCAACCCCGATTATCGCCATGACCACCACCCTGGTGGCCGTCTACGCACCGATCGGTTTCATGGGCGGGCTGGTTGGCTCCCTGTTCACCGAGTTTGCCTTCACGCTGGCAGGTGCCGTATTGATATCCGGGGTGGTCGCCCTGACGCTCTCCCCCATGATATCCGGCAAGATACTCAAGCCCCACGGTAACCCATCCCGCTTCGAGGGCTTTGTCGAGCGCAGTTTCAACCGGCTCGCCAGCGGTTATCAGCGCTCACTGGCTTTTGTGCTGCAGTCGGTATGGGTGGTGGTTTTTTTCGCGCTGGTACTTCTCGCATCCATCTACTTCATGTTGCAGCTGAGTCAGAATGAGCTGGCGCCGCCAGAGGATCAGGGCATTTTGCTGTTTATGGGTGCCGCCCCCCAAACGGCAACACTGGAATATATGGAAGGTTACGGCAACCAGATGCAGGAAATTTTTGAAGAGCTGCCGGGTTACGATGAGACTTTTCTGCTGATTGGCCGAGGCAGTGCCAATTCGATGTTTGGCGGCTTCAAGATGAAACCCTGGGACGAACGGGAGATATCCCAGTTCGAAGTGGAACCCCTGATGCAGCAAGCCATGTCCAAAATCCCCGGTGTGCGCATCTCTGTATTCCCCCGACCGCCGATACCGGGAGCTGGCAATGGCCTGCCGTTGCAGTTCGTGATCACCTCGGGCAAAAGTTATGAAGAGATCGATACGCTGGCCGATGAACTGCTGGGAAGCGCCATGGCCAGCGGCAACTTCATGTTCCTGCAGAAATCCATTGAGATCGATCGCCCGATCAACAAGATTGTGATCGACCGCGACCGGGCCGCCGACCTGGGGCTCTCTATGGGCGATGTCGGTCGCTCGCTATCCAATATGCTCGGTGGCGGCTACATCAACCGCTTTAACATGCAGGGCCGTTCCTATGAGGTGATTCCCCAGGTCGAGCGCAGCGCCCGGGCGTCAATAGACGATCTGAAAAACTACTATATCCGGGCCGATTCGGGTGACCTGATTCCACTCAGTAATCTGGTGGATTTCGAGCAGCAGGTCGAACCCTCATCCCGCACCCAGCACAATCAGCTAAATGCCATCGCGCTTGAGGGTGTCACGCAACCCGGTGTCGCCATGGGTGATGCGATCACATTTCTTGAGCAAAAAGCGGCCGAGCTGTTTCCGGCTGGCTTCAATTACGACTACAAAGGGCAATCGCGGCAATTCAAGCAACAGGGCGGCGCTCTAATGGTGACTTTTTTCCTCTCCCTGCTGGTAATCTATCTGGTGCTTGCCGCCCAGTTTGAAAGCTGGCGCGATCCGATCATTATCCTGGTCACGGTACCGCTGTCGGTGGCCGGGGCTATGGCATTTATCATGATGGGTGCGGCGACCATGAATATTTACACTCAGGTGGGCCTGATCACACTGATCGGCGTGGTCAGCAAGAACGGTATTCTGATCGTGGAATTTGCCAACCAGCTGCAGGCCGACCGGCAACTCAGTAAGCTCGATGCCGTAATAGAGGCCTCGGCCATCCGGTTGCGCCCTATCCTGATGACGTCCGTCGCGCTGGTGGTTGCCATGGTGCCACTGTTAATGGCAGCGGGACCCGGTGCAGAGAGTCGCTTTGCGATTGGTCTTACCATTGCCACAGGGCTCGGTATCGGGACATTGCTGACCCTGTTTGTACTGCCAGCCTTCTACTGTCTGCTGGCGGGCAGCCACCAAAAAGCGCACTAACCACGGCCGGATAGTGCGCTCCTCATCGCGGGGTGAATCAACCGCACTGAATCCCCAGTTCGGGACTATCAAAACG
>DDNV01000077.1:19631-24931 GCA_002341315.1 Cellvibrionales bacterium UBA2511 | reverse complement strand
TCATTCCTCATCGCGGAGTGAATCAATCGCACTGGGCTCCCAAGCCGGGACTCTCAAAACGCCAGCCGTCATTGGCGTTTTTTAGTCACCACAGATGCAACCAAATCAGGGCCTAGCGAACTAAATCGCTGATTTCCTTTACCAGCATCGGCTGGCTGCGTACCAGCGCGTTCAGATTGTTCCGCTCTTCGTCCAGCCACCCGGCAATATTTTCAGCCGTAAGGTTTTTGCCAAAACCATCATGGCTAGCGTCGTGATTCCACAAGCGATCGATGACCATCTGCCCCATTTCATGATTGTAATGACTCGACTCCCAATACCATTGCATTCGATGCTGGTTATCGCCCAGCTCAGGAAATGGCTCACTGGTAAAGGAGGAAATGGTCGAAAAATCCGTCAGCGTTACCCGGCACCCCTTTTTCTGATGCTGGCTGACCATGTCTGCGAGCTGTATTTTCCAGTTAAAAAACAGACCGAGATGACCCACTTCCCGAATCAACAAAAGCTGCCGGATGTGCATGGGGGAAATGAACAGTCCGACATCCGTATTGTTCAGACAGGCATCGGCGAGCAGTGCATTCAGTGCAGCCACCCTCTCCACATAAACCTCTTGATCGAACCTTGAATAACGGCGAGCCAAATGCGCCTCGACCTTGCGTGTCATCCGTCGATGTCCGGATACCTCCAGTTTTTCCAGCATCGTGTCTGGATTTGCACCGCCGTTAAGGGTTATGTTGTATGGGCGAAGCATCACTTTGGCGGAGGCCAGAAAAGCGTTTTTTGACCAGAGTGCAGCCGCCAGCTTTTTTAACCAGGCTGGGAAATTACCATCAGCATCGAGCCAGTGCCCCGGTGTGGAGCCGCCAACAAGCTCTCTGTCAGGAAGAAATTGCCCCAAATCCAGACCGATCAGCAGATGTCGCACGGTATGCTCTTCAAGAACAATCCGTATATAGCGATCCAGCTCGTCAAAACGCGCACCGGGCAAACCGAGATTCAGTATCACACCCAATCGTTCCGTCAATTGTCGATCATCCACAGCGAAGCCACGTTTGACTCTTGAGTTTCCGGCTATGAGGGTATCCGGTCGATAGGTGTCGATCGACAAATCGTATACCGTTCGATCATCTCCCCACACACGCTCTTTCAACAGAAAGCCGGGGTGCATACCGTGATTACGAAAATAACCCAATGGATCAAGCGAAAAGTTGACTGCAGCACCGAGCAGAAAAATCGCCACCAGGGAACCGGCAAAATAACGGAGGTAAGTATTCATGTTCAGAATTGATAGTAGATAAAACGGCTGGTTCCGCTCATGAAAATGAGCGCGGAACACAACATGGCTGCCATGATAATCGCCCATCGAGGGGTCAGGCCAAACGCCTGATGTCGAAGCCAGGGCAACAGATCCGGTGCGGTTTTTTCGGAGCTCGAGGTGCGCTGGTCCAGTGCTGTCCAGTGCCGGGCAAACAGACGTCGGGTGCTGGGCACCCCCCACACAATCAGCAGCATCAGGACAAGGTTGATTAAAACCCAGCGGTCAACCGTGCGATCGATATGCTGATAAAGCGCGACAATATCTCCGCTGAAGGTGGTTTTCACAGCGACCACCATCTGCTCATACATACCGAATGCCACCTGCAGATCGCTCGAACGAAACAGCACACCGAGCAGTACCGTCACCAGAAATGTCAGCAACATCGAAAACCATGGGAACCCCTTTTTCCGGAAAGATAACCCCAATTTTCCGGCAATAACGCCGCGGTAGTGAACCCCCAACATCAGCAGGCTTTGCAATGCACCCCAGACGATAAATGTCGCACCGAGACCATGCCAGAAACCCGACACAAGTGTCGTGACCGCCAATGCCCCCACATGCCCGACCTTAAATGTCTTTGCCCGGGCCAGCGGGAAGAACACATACTGGCGCATAAAAGCCCCGAACGAAATATGCCAGCGCCGCCAATAATCAAAGCGGTTTACTGCCCGGTACGGGGCATCAAAATTGATGGGCAGGTTGATATTGAGCATCCTGGCAAGGCCAATCGCCATATCCGAATAGGCAGAAAAATCAAAGTAAATCTGGAGTGTAAAACCCAGGGCGGCAGCCCAGGCATCGATCGGCGCAATGCTTTCACCCTGGGCAACACCCCCGTATACGCCATCGACGAATGGCGCAATACTGTCGGCCAGCACCACTTTTTTGAAAAGACCAACAATGAAAATACACATTCCCAGAGAAAAGTTATCCGGGTTCCAGCGAAACAACCCGGCCTTCCTGAACTGGGGCTGGAGTTCACGGTAATGGACAATCGGGCCCATGATTAACTGCGGAAAGAACGTGATAAAAAGCACGTATTCCAGTGCACTGCCTTCCGTAAGCTTGCCCTTATAGCTGTCCACCAGAAAGGCAATTTGCTGAAAAGTAATAAAAGATATCCCAAGGGGGATCAGAATATGGTGGGTCGTGCTGAAGGCTGCACCGTTGCCACCAAAAATAGCGATGACCAGCTTGAAATAAAACAGTAGCACCACATTGGCCAGCACTGCAATCCATAGGCACAACCGCCGGTAACGGGACAATTTACCGATGAGCTGTGCAGCAAAATAATTGAAAAACAGGGACGCCAGCAACAGCCAGAGATAGGATAGCTCCCAGCTGGCATAAAAAATCAGCGAAGCGACAACCAGCCAGAGCAGCCCTCCGGTACGGCCTGCAAGATGGCCTACACCGTAAAAACCGGCCAACACCAGTGGCAAGAAAACCAGCAGGAAGAGATAGGAGTTGAACAACATTCTGGCCGGACTCTAACCAGGGGGTCGGCGATAGAACAGAAAGCAGGTATGGTAGGTGGCCTGGATTTCGCGACTACCGGGTTTTTTATAGAGTGCCTCGTAGTAATGGGGCATATCTCTGAGCACAGTCCTCGGAATCGGTCGCTGGCCCGCCTGGGAGTTCACAGCCCCGGCATCTTTAATGGACTGTAAAAACGTCCTGACATCGGCAAAGTGGGCAAGGATATCCCGCTCGACCAACTCGGCCTCCGGCAGTAACTGGCGGAGATAATCGACAGACTTCATCGGCACTACGTGATTTTGAACAGCGAGCTGGTTGTTCTGATAGGCACAGCTAAAGGCGTCTGCCAACTCACAGAAGGTGCGCTCCGCGAAGGTGCCCAGCGCCAGGAATCCGCCTGGAGCAAGCACCGAACACATTCTCTCGATAGCCTTATCGAGGTGAACAAACCATTGCACCGTTGCATTCGAGACGATCAGATCAAACCGTCTGTTCAGTGATTGCAGATACTCTTCAGCGTCGACAACCAGGTAGTCAGGCCCCGGCACCTGTTTCGTGGCATAGTCGATCATCTCCTGTGAAATATCGATGGCCGTTATATTCGCTGAGGGAAACAGGGCTTTGAGCGCCCTGGTCAACCGGCCGGTGCCGCAACCCACTTCAAGAATTTCCTGAACATTCACATTGGGCTGCTCACTGCGAATTCTGTCCAGCAGGCATTGCCCCATGACTTGCTGAACGGGTGTCGCGGCCTCATAACTCTCCGCACGGGAACCAAAACGATTGGCCAGTGCCCTCTTATCGAGTTCGAGATGTGTGTTTTTGATCGCAGACAAGGGTGACAAAAAATCCTGTTTTCTCGATGGTCGCAGTCAGCTCCGGGAACTCAAGCCGAGACTCAATGGTGATCCACTACTATGAGAGGCTCTCTCACCTGCGCCAAATCACTGCAGGTCAGAAAATCCAGACTATCCTAGACGATCATGATGATACAACAACCACTGGGCGAGAGACACGGAATCGTCTAAGGTTGCAATCATTGGTACACAAGAAGGCCTCATGAGCCTGTCGAAAAAGGGTGGAAAGACTATGTTGTTATCACTGTTGCTGTTTATCGGTTTACTCACAGCCGTATTTTATTACCGCCCGCCATTGCAAACCGGCTCCCTGATTATGGTGGCCGGCACCATTTTGCTGACAATCTACTGTAGCGGTATGTGGCTGATATTACTGGTGACGATCGGTGTATCCATCCTCCTCAATCATCCCCGGTGGCGTCAGCAATTGCTGATTAAACCGATGTATCACATGCTGCGAAAGTCCATGCCCACCATCAGTAAAACCGAGCAGGAAGCCCTGGAGGCGGGCACCACCTGGTGGGAAAAGGAGCTGTTCAGCGGCAGGCCGGACTGGCATCAGTTTTCTGCAATTGACCTGCCTCGGCTCAGCGAGCAGGAACAGCAGTTTCTCGACAAAGAAGTGGTGGAGCTGTGTCAACTTATCGACGAGTGGGATGTCCATCAACGGCAGGACCTTTCGCCGGAAGTCTGGGACCACCTGAGGACAAACGGCTTTTTCGGTCTGATCATCCCGGAGGAATTTGGCGGGCTGGATTTCAGCCCTTATGCCCAGAGCCGCGTCATGAGCAAAATTGCCAGTTGTTCGCCCACGGCCGCGGTCACTGCCATGGTGCCGAATTCTCTGGGCCCCGGCGAACTGCTGGTAAAGTACGGCACTGAAGAACAGAAACAGCGCTGGTTACCGGGGCTGGCCAATGGCACAGAACTCCCCTGCTTCGGCCTGACGGGCCCGGAGGCAGGATCAGATGCAGGGTCCATTCCGGATCTCGGCATCGTTTGCAAGGGGCAACATAACGGCGAGGAAGTGCTAGGTCTCAGCCTGACTTTCAGCAAGCGCTGGATCACCCTGGCACCAGTGGCGACGGCAATTGGCCTCGCCTTCAAACTGCGGGATCCGGACGGCTTGCTCGGCGACCCGGACACCGTGGAATACGGCATTACCTGTGCCCTGTTGCCAGCTGACCACCCCGGTGTCGAGATTGGTCGCCGCCACAATCCAGGCGCTCCATTCATGAACGGGCCGATTAGCGGCACTGACGTGTTTATTCCCATCGACTGGATTATCGGGGGCGCCGAAATGGCCGGCAAAGGTTGGCGGATGCTGATCGAATGTCTGGGTGCAGGGCGCGGCGTATCCCTGCCGGCACTGGCAACTGCCAGCGGTGAAATGTGTTACCTCACCGTCGGGGCCTTTGCCCGGATCCGCCGCCAGTTCAATATGGAAATCGGTAAATTTGAAGGCGTTCAGGAGGCCACGGCCGAGATTGCCGCGGGCGCCTATACACTGGAAGCAATGCGGCAGATGGTAACCCGGGGGCTGGCGGATGGTGCGCCCTCGGTACTGACCGCCATGGCCAAGCTCCATGCCACTGAACGGATGCGGCAGATCGTCAATCAGGCCATGGACGTGGTGGGTGGTCGGG
>DDNV01000077.1:10980-19494 GCA_002341315.1 Cellvibrionales bacterium UBA2511 | reverse complement strand
ATTCAATTGGGTCCGCGCAATTTTCTCGGCTCGATGTACCACTCGGTACCGGTGGCCATCACCGTGGAAGGTGCCAATATTCTGACCCGCTCCCTGATGATTTTTGGCCAGGGTGCCATGCGCTGTCATCCCTATCTCTATGCCGAATTAAAAACGTTGCAACATGGCGATGAGCAAGCGGGACTGGCAGAATTTGATCCCCTTTTCAGGCAACATCTGGGACACATTTTCAGCAATATCGCACGGCTCAAGCTGTATGGCGTGACCGCGGCACGCTTCAGCCCGGTACCCGACGACGCTTCTGATTTCAGTCGTCGCTGGTATCAGCGCATCAACCATCTCAGTGTGGCTCTGGCCAGCTGCTCCGACGTGGCCCTGGGTATACTCGGTGGAGATATCAAGCGGCGGGAGCTGCTGTCCGCCCGCCTTGGCGACGTCCACAGCGAGCTGTTCATTGCCTGCAGTGTCCTCAAGTACCACGATGCCAATCAACAGAACGATGCTACAGAAGCACACGCCCGTTATGCGGTGCAGCGCTCCCTGTTCAGGGCCCAACAGGCGTTGCTGGCATTTTGTGACAACTTCCCTCTGCGGTGGCTCGGCAAAATTCTGGCATTCACTTGCTTTCCTTTGGGGCGTATTCACCGGGCCCCGGATGATCATCAGATTCGTCGACTCGGCGGCCTGATCATGGAGCCAAACCCCGTGCGGCAGGCACTGAGCCAATTCGTGTATCTCAACGAAGATCCACTGGATCCTGTGGGGCGGGTTGAATCAACCTTTCAGGCATTGCTCAAAATAGACAAACCCTGGCAGGCATTCGTTCGTGCACGCAACAAGGGGCTTCTGCAACATTCGGATAATCTGGATATGGCACTGGCCAGCGCAGCTGAGCAGGGCATCATCGGTGCTGCTGATATCGAGCCGATTAAAGCTTACGACAAACAGCGTTATGACTGCCTGCTGACAGATCACTTCGAAGCGCTGTAGTCGGCTGACTTATATGACATCCCGGGCAAGAGCCGAGAGCAAGGGTATTTCAGTGCCGATCATAAGTCGCCGACCTGTTCTGGCTCACGGTCAATCCGGGTGATTTTCCAATTCAGAAGTCGCAGAGATACAGGGTTCAGAGTGATTTTTGGGTGGCCCGGCGCATCAGTGACAAGTAAAGCCGATTGGGCAGCAGCCGCAGCAATTTCATCCAGAATACAAATCGCCGTGGGAAAGCAATCTCGAAGCGACTGGACAGCAGCCCCCGATAAATAGCCATAGCGGCATCGTCCGCCTCCATCAGCGCGGGCATCTGAAAGGTGTTTTTATCGGTCAACGGTGTTCGGACAAAACCGGGGTTGATTACCTGCAATCGCACCCCTGTGCCATGTAAATCCATGTACAGCGATTCACACAGACTGATCAGTGCCGCCTTGCTGGCACAATAAGCCGCCGCCGTCGGCAGACCACGGTAACCCGCGACGGAGGCCATCACAGCAATGTGGCCTTTTCGGCCCGCAATATAACGATGCAGTACCGGATCGAGGCAGTTGATCGTACCCTGAAGGTTGATATCCAACAGTCTGCGACAGCGCTGGGCAGAAAAGGCCTCTGCACTGGCGGGGTCGTGAGTCCCCGCATTCAATACCACCAGTTCCGGAAACCGTTGTTCTCTGTCCCAGCGTTCAAACAGAGCGGCTATTTCGGCGGGGCGACGGATATCCAGGGGAACCGGAATAAATTTCCCGGGCGCAGAGACCAGCGATGACTGCAGCTCGTTTAGCTCGTCGAGATTGCGGGCAGAACC
This sequence comes from Cellvibrionales bacterium UBA2511, assembly GCA_002341315.1. Classification (GTDB taxonomy): domain Bacteria; phylum Pseudomonadota; class Gammaproteobacteria; order Pseudomonadales; family Porticoccaceae; genus Porticoccus. The sequence continues at coordinate 17,696 of DDNV01000077.1, read as the reverse complement.
ATAGACCGTTGCGCCACGCTCACAGAGCAAGCGTGCCAATGCCGCACCGATACCCCGCCCTGCACCGGTAATCCATATACAGTGCCAGGGTATTTGCATTTCCTGTTTAACATTCATGATCGTCTTTACCGTCTCAAAAATAATGCTCTAAATGACAGTCCAGCAAAATGACACCCTAGGACTGACAGGCTGGCCAGGCATCATCGGCAGGTTGATCAGACTCACGGCGAATGTAAAGCGTGATCTCACCCACGGGGATACCAAATTTGCTCATGGTGGCGCGGTTGATCAAATTGTTCTCATCCACTAGATAGAGCCAGTCATTCAGCTTGATGTGGCGTACCTTGCCGTTGACAGGAATTTCCAGCACGTATTGCCAGTTCAGCGCATTGCCCTCGGTAGTGCCCGATGCCTCACCCACCACATCGCCAGCCGTACCCGTATATTGATTGCCAGTTTTGGTGAGTCGCCAGCAGCGGGTTTGCTGTTCACCATCATTGAAGAAAAACTGTTCGTCCAGAACACCTTCTCCATCCTGCCAGGAGGCATTGATTTCCGCCCTGAAACGACGAATCACCTTGCCACGAAAATCCTGCACCATGCCATAGGCCACCAGATGGCCGCTGAAGAATTTGTCCAGGTGCAGCTCCGGTGTTTCATGTTGGTAATCTGTAATCGTGGAGGAGCAACCTGCCAATAACAGGCCAGCGAGACAAATACTTTTTGATACATTGCGGGCCATTAAAAACTCCTCTTTTCAGCGTTCTCCCCGAAGTTTTCGGGTCAGTTTTGGGTAGGCACTGTCGTCTGCCAACCAGATATTCAAAAAGGCTTTGGCAAACACAGGATCCTCCACGGAACCGATGTATTGACCGTTGTGATGAAAATGGCCCCGGTCCTCCGGGTCCATATAAAAAGTCAGCTCATCGCCCTCTGCCAGGTTTGGCCACATATTGGCTAGGTGCGTCATCCATCGATCCAGTTGTTCGTCCGGCAAATCGCCGATCTGTTTGCGGGTTTCACTCACCAGTCTGGTGTTACTGATATCCCGTCGGTAGGTGAGTCTCAGCATCAAAGGCCCCTTTAGCTTCTCGTAGCGTCCGGTGACACTGTATAGCTCGGCCCGGTAGACCTTCATAAAAAAGACCCGGAGCTCTGCATGGCCGACAGACTGCAACCGGTCCGGCACGGGCACGGCCAGTACTGAAACAACAAAGAACGACAAAAATATCGATAGCAGTGCCCTACTAAACCTGTACACGATCACCTCCCAGCCGGTCTGCCAGCGACATCAGTGCGGGAAACAAAGCCATCCAGACAACCGCCAGAAGTATCAGGGAAGGAACCACAGCAAAACCGAAATCTGCCGCCCCCAGATTAATCGCCGCCCAGTAGGTCAGCGCCCCGGCCACTGACCCGACGACTGCGGAGAGTAGGTGGCGCCTGGAAAAAAACCGCAGGCATTGACGAAGAGTGGCGGCAAAGCCCAGCCACAAGAGTACCAGCCAGACCGGGGGCAAAGAGCTACCCTGATTGAAAATGAACACACCACCGAGGGTAAGCAAGGCATCAACCGTAAAACCCAATATTGCACACACCAGTAATACGCGGGCTTCAAGCAGTGGCTGGCGGTGAAAGGTCAGATGCAGCACCAGCAGTAACAAAACTAGCGGAGCTGCACTATTGCCCAATAACACAGATAACCACCAGATGAGCTGAAAGCCGGTTAGGTTGATCCAGAAACACTCGGAAATGCCAGAAAACAAGGTTTGATCTCCCGCTGTAATGTAACTGTTACGATTTACCATTACAGTCAGATCATCGGTCACTGATCCAGGCAACCAGACAGCCCGTATTGATCAGGGACAACCGAACCATCATCAGGTGGCAGTAATGACAATCAAGCTTTTGAAGCGATTACAGAAAAGGCGGCAACTGGATACCGTCCGGTTTATCCGGAACGCCTGTGCTCCGATGGTGCTTCAGGTGGCTTTTTTTGAGAATGGGCAACTGCGAAGGCAACTGATCAGGACCCGCAAGGGAGGGGTCATGACCTGCCGCCATTTGGGTGAGGCCTATGCGCTTTGTCGCTCCGCTGGCGTGCACTGCGCTGAACTGGTGCAGATCGTCAGTCACGATGAAGCCTGCGCCGGTGACAGTTCAGTCGCGACAAGGCCCGCTATGCCTCTGACATTTTAGGGGAGATCCATCCTTGAAAAGACTTGCCCTGGTAATGACCACTTTTCTGTCAATCCTCTGTGTCAATGTCGTCACATCAGAGGAAGCAATAACGACAGACACTGACACCCAACAGGCCAACTGCATGAATATTTACCAGTTTACCGCGCCAGATTTGATTGATGAAAAACCGGTGGACTTTTGCAAGGCCTACGCCGGCAAGGTGCTGATTATTGTCAATACCGCCAGCAAATGCGGGTTTACCGGGCAGTACGAGGGACTGGAAGCACTTTACCGTGAATTCGGCGATCAGGGCCTGGTGGTGCTCGGTTTTCCGTCCAATCAGTTTGGCAATCAGGAGCCGGGAACAGCCGAAGAAATTCAGAATTTCTGCCGTGTCACCTATGGTGTGCAATTTCCGATGTTCGCCAAGACCCGCGTACGCAAGGGTGATGCTGACCCTCTCTGGACCTACCTTGGTGACACATCGGGCACCTATCCGAAATGGAATTTCTACAAGTACCTGATCAACCGCGAAGGCGAAGTAGTCGATGTGTTCAGCAGTGTCACCTCACCGGAGAGCCGTCGGTTTCGCAAAGCGGTCAAGGCACTTTTTTGAATTGAACCGATAACGTCCACCAGAACCGGAGCACGCCAAGTTGACGATACCAATGAGACATCAGAGCATTGCCGTGGTCGGTGCCGGTCTGGCTGGGGCCACCCTGACCGAGCGCTTACTGGAGGTGGGTTATCAGGTTACCGTCTACGAGAAGAGTCGTGGCACAGGGGGCCGTCAAGCCAGTAGTGGCCTTTCAGAAGCAATCGTGGACCTCGGCGCACCCTGGTTTGAACCCGTTTCGGACAAGTTCAGGAACTGGCTGGAAGATCGACCCGAAATACAGCGATTCTCTCCATCACACAGGGACTTTACCGGTCTGGAGCTGGATCCTATTTCGGTGTATCTGGCAGCACCAAAACAGACCATCCTGACACGCAACCTGCTGGGTAGCGCAGCCTTCTGTTCTTCAACCCGGGTGGGAAAATTGCATCCCGGCTCAGAGGGCGTCGCTGTCGAAAACGATGTCGGGCAACTGCTGAATACCCATCAGGCTGTGATTGTTACAACACCGGCATCCCAGGCTGAACCGCTACTGGCCTCAATACCCCGCTTTGCAGAATTGGCAAGATCTGCAGAATCGATACCCACCTGGGTAGTGGCTGTGGGTTTACGCCAGCAAACCAAGAAACCGGTTGATCTGTTCAGCGGCAGACACCCGTTGTTGGCAAGAGCCATCTGCAACAGCACAAAACCGGGGCGAAGCGCCGGGCCATTTGCTGAAACCTGGCTACTGGAAGCCAACCCGCAGTGGAGCGAAGTTCATAAAGAATCTGCACCCAAACAGGTGGGCGCCGAGCTGATTAAAGCCTTCCAATCCATTGTGGAGGAGCCCCTGGAGATTGCCGCACTGCGCACCCACCGTTGGCTATACGCCAGGCACGGGACTACTGATTCCGCCGAGTATCTGTGGTGTCCGAAAAACAGAATTGGTGTCTGCTCGGACTGGTTGGCGCACACCGGCAGCGAGGGGGCGTGGCTGAGCGCCAATCATCTGGCCGACAAACTGCTCAGCAACCTTAAAACTGTTTCCATCAATCTGCAGGCATACCAGGATGACGAATAAAGCAGTCGTATCCGATCCTGGAATCGGGAAGACCTTACCCCTGGCGCTGAGCAAGCCGGACAAGGTCATTGTCTTCTATGATGGCAGCTGCCCCCTCTGCCAGAAAGAAATCCACCATTACATCAGTCGGGATCATACCGGTCAGCTTGTCTGGGATGATATTTCAAAGAACACCGAGCTCCTCGACAAGTTCGGCATCACACTGAACGAGGCCATGCGCCGGTTTCATGTGATCGACAGGGGCGGCAATGTGACCCGGGGAGCCGAGGCATTCCTCACCCTCTGGCATGCCCTGCCGGTCTACAGGCATCTGGCCCGAACCGTTGAATATTTTCATCTGACGCCGTTGTTGAGCTGGGCCTACGAACATTTTGCACGGGGACGTTACCGGCGTGCCTGCCAAAGGGGCTTCGGCAACACTTGTGCGATAGACACAAAAAAACACTGAGCCCCTGCTGCGCTATTCGAACAGAGTGAAACAACAAGACAGGCCCGAATGGTTATTGCCGTTGGTAATCCGCAAGGCTGGCAGCTCTGGCCTTACTGTAATCGATAATGGGCGCGGGTCGCCCGACTTTGGCGGCAAATGCCGGGTCGTGTCGCTGCATGCCCTTCAGCTCCTTGAGTTCAGGCAACCAGTGCGCCACGTAGTCACCTTTTGGATCGAACCGCTCGGCCTGGCGCATGGGACTGAAAATACGGAAGTACGGTGCGGCATCCGCCCCCACCGATGCACTCCATTGCCAACCACCCAGGTTGGAAGCGAAGTCCCCGTCGATCAGGTGATTCATAAAGAAACAGGCGCCCTTCCGCCAATCCTGCCGCAACAGCTTGGTCAGAAAAGAGGCGGTGATCATGCGCAGGCGATTGTGCATCCAGCCGCTCGCCAGCAGCTGCTTCATGCCCGCATCGACAATTGGAAAACCGGTTTCGCCCTGACACCAGGCAGTAAATAACCGATCGTCGTCCAGCCAGCGAATACGGGATTCAACCTCCGGTCTGAAGGGTTGCCATCGATTCATGTCCGGGAAATGCATCAGCAGATGGCGGTAAAACTCACGCCAGATAATTTCGGTCACCCACTGGTTGCCCAGCCAGCTCGTGCTTTCTGACGCGGCAGCCAGTGCCGCCAGACACTGGCGCGGAGAAATCACACCACAATTGAGATAGGGTGATAGTGTCGAGGTGCCGTCCAGCGAGGGGAAATCCCGGTCAGTGGCATAGTCCTCTACGCGAATCGAAACAAAATCCGCCAATCGGGCATGAGCGGATTCTGGGCCCGCTGGCCACAGCGACGGAATCCAGTGGCTGCCATTATTGATCGCATAATCCACCCTGTCGGGAATCACATCGGCGACCAAGCCGTTCGGTAAAGGCGGCGAAGGTTGTACCGGGGGTGCCGACAGTGGCACAGGGTACTGCTCGGAAAAAAGGTTTCGCCAGACTTTGCTGAAAGGTGTGAATACCCGAAAGGGCAATCCCTGGCCGTTCATCACTTTTCCGGGTGCAAATACCAGATCACCGTGCAGGCCGTAAACCGGGATATCGGCCTTGCGGAATCTGGCGACGACCTGTTTATCGCGCAGATTTTCGTTCAGGCAATATTCACGATTGAGATAAAGGCCATCACACTGAGCCCGCTCGGCGAGTGCCAACAACTTTCCTGGCAGGTCGTCAAAGCTATCCACATGGATCAACTTGAGCGGAATCCCCAGCGCCATCAGTTGTTGCTGAAGATGCCGCAAGTTGGCCAACCAGAATTCCACTTTCGCCGGGGACTCATCGTGACGGACCCATTGCAAGGGGCAGATGGCAGCCACTGCGAGTACGCCCTGACCGGCTGCGTCATCACAGGCCTGGAACAAAGCAGGGTTGTCGGCTACGCGAAGGTCGCTACGGAACCAGACGAGTTTCACTGAGGGTTTTCCTGTAGACAGGTCCGTTAAAGGATTTGCAAAGAGTGGCAAGGCATGTCACTGGCTAGAAACCAAAGAGTGGCTGGGCAATTTTACCAAATAGCGTGGTATAGCGGAGCGGGTACTCGGTAGCGATCAGACAGATACAATCGTGATCACTATCCACCAGTGGCTGGTGAGTGATCTGATCGTCCAGATCGGCAATATCGCCCGTACTGAACCGCCCCACTTCGTCGGAATAGGAGCCCCGCAGCAGCAGGGTCAACTCACTGCCCCGGTGACTGTGGGGTAAGGCGGCTTTGCCCGGTGCGACACGCAACAGACGGGTCATGCCCTTGCCCTGGCTGGGCAGGTCATGCACCCAGACACCCGGTACCAGCTTTTTCCAGGACAGGTCCTCCAGTGAATCCCCCACATAGCTTGCCAGAGGTGCCGGAATTTCACTGTTTGCCACGGATGCCGGCCGCGCGACAGCTTCGGGTATAACATTCTGATCCAGTCGATCGAGCACCGATGCCAGGGTGCTGTCACTGACCGCCGCCAGGGCAGTATTTTCCAGCAATGCGCCGCCGACTGCTTCAAGTTCGCGGCACCGTCGACGACAGCGATCACACATCGTCAGATGGGAAGCGACCACAAGAGCGGGACCCTGAGCCAAAGCGCCAGCCACATAACTGAATAGAGTCGCTTCATCAAGATGATGATTAATGGTCATGGTTACCTCTCAACGCCTGTTTTAACTTTTCCGATGCCAGACGAATTCTGGATTTCACGCTACCCAAGGGAATCGACAGCCTGTCGGCAATTTCTGAATGAGAGCGCCCCTCGTAGAAAGACATAATAATGACCTGTGCCTGATTATCGGGTAATTGACGAATTGCCATGGCGACCTGATCAGACATGACAGCCTGCTCAGCCAACTCCAGCACAGCGGGCTCAC
>DDNV01000077.1:10169-10836 GCA_002341315.1 Cellvibrionales bacterium UBA2511 | reverse complement strand
CCCGCCTCTTCATGCCAGCTATCCAGGTCATATTCCGGGTATTTCTGTTTGCGCATCCAGTCAATGCTCAGGTTTCGCGCCAGGGTGTAGATCCAGGTGCTGGCAGCGGCCTTACTGGGATCGTACAGATGGGTTTTTCGCCAGACGGACAACATGGCTTCCTGGGTCAACTCTTCAGCGGTGGCTTCCGTGAGGCCCAGTTTCATGATGTAACCTTTGATTCTGGGCGAAAAGTGACGAAACAGACGGATAAACAACTGCCGGTCCCGGGAAATGGCCAGTTCTGCCAACATTGCAGACCAGTCTTTCGCCGGTGTCTCGGATGTCTTTTCTGCTCTTAATGCCACGACACTCAACGCTTCATCTCCCGGCGGTTGGTCTTGCATGACTCTCCTTACGCGCAGTCAGCCTCGATAGATCACAGAGATTAGCGCCCGCGTCCAATAAAGCCAAATAAAAAGGGTGATCCCTCTCCGTACTTCCTGCGTAATATCCGCTACCCATTCAGTACGGACTGCACCATGAAGACGCCAACCCCGAAAAATTCTGCGCAAAGCGCCCCACCCCGTAAGAATATTGCGGTGATTGGTTCGGGTATCTCGGGTTTGAGCTGCGCCTGGCTACTGAGCAACTCACAGAATGTGACGCTGTTTGAAAAGGATGATCG
>DDNV01000077.1:978-9987 GCA_002341315.1 Cellvibrionales bacterium UBA2511 | reverse complement strand
TAACCTTTGATTCGGACAAACGGGCCATCAGCGTCGATACCGGATTCATCGTCTACAACCCCGTCAACTACCCCAACCTGGTGAAGTTTTTTGAGCAGCTGGGGGTAACAACCTGTGATACCGACATGTCCTTTTCCGTGTCAGTGAACGGCGGGGAGCTCGAATATTCCGGCAGTGGCCTGTCGGGGCTGTTGGCACAAAAACGGAACCTGTTACGACCGGCTTTCTGGGGAATGGTGACCGATCTGCTGCGCTTTTATCGAGAATCACCGAAACTGCTCCAGTCCGCCAACCTCGAGCACTTTTCCCTCGGCGAATTGCTTGAAAAACACCGTTACGGCAAATCCTTTATCAACAACCACCTGCTACCCATGGGCGCGGCAATCTGGTCAGTACCTGTCGACAAAATGCTGAATTATCCTGCCCTGAGTTTTCTGCGTTTTTGCAGCAACCACGGTTTGACCCAGGTAAATAACCGGCCACAATGGCGTACGGTGGTCGGTGGCAGCCGTCAATATGTGGATAAAATTGCTGCCACCCTGCAGGGTTCCATTCGATTGAATACCCGTATTCAATCCGTCACAAGACTGGGGGAACAGGTAGCTCTGGACGATATTCACGGCAACCGGGAAATATTCGATGACGTCGTTTTTGCCTGCCACAGTGACCAGGCACTTGCCTTGCTGGCTGACCCGACAACCGAAGAGCAGGCCCTGCTCAGCTGTTTTCCCTACCAGCGAAACCGGGCCTTTCTTCATCTGGACACCGAGTTGATGCCAAAACGTCAAAAAGTCTGGTCCAGCTGGAATTATCTGACCAGCAACAAATCTGCATCAAAAAACGAGCAGCTGGTCAGTGGCCAGAAAAGAAAAGTGTCCGTCAGCTACTGGATGAACCAGCTCCAGCCGCTGGCTACAGAACAACCGGTAATGGTCTCCCTAAACCCACTGAAAATGCCCAGGTCCGGCACGATTATCAGAAGTTTTTTTTACGACCACCCCGCATTTGATCAATCCTCACTGACAGCCCAGAAGCAACTCTGGTCACTGCAGGGCAAGCAGCATACCTGGTTCTGTGGCGCCTATTTCGGTTACGGTTTCCATGAGGACGGTTTGCAATCCGGGCTGGCTGTCGCCGAAGCGCTGGGCGGTGTTGTCCGCCCCTGGCAATTGGAGGAGCCGAACTCCCGGATTGAAATCCATACTGGCTCACTGCCCGACTCTGCTGTGGAATTGTACTGTGTCTGAGAAACTGAAATCGGCCCTGTACAGTGGCAGGGTCATGCATCGGCGTCTGCGCCCGAAAAGACACCGGTTTACCTACCGGGTTTTCTCGCTGTATCTTGACCTCGATGAACTGAAAACACTGGATGGCCGACTTCGGCTCTTTTCACTCAACCGTTTCAATCTGTTTTCCTTTCACGAGAAAGATCACGGCAGTGGAGAATCAGACCTGAAGGGACACATGGGCCGACTATTGACCGAGCGCGGTTTTGGTCATGCCACTGCCCATATCCAGTTGCTCTGCTATCCGAGAATACTGGGATATGTGTTTAATCCGCTAAGTATCTATTTCTGCTACAACGACCAACAGCAGCTGTCGGCTGTGCTCTACGAAGTCAGCAACACCTTCAAACAAAAACATACCTATCTGATTCCAGTGGATCCACAACGGAAAAATACCCTGGTTGACCAGCGGGCCGAGAAAGCCATGTACGTCAGCCCGTTCATGCCGATGGAAACCCATTACCGTTTCCGGATTCAGCCACCCGATCAAAAACAGGTATCTGTTTTCATCAGGCAATCCAACGACGGGGCAGACAAGCCCGGCAACCATGTCCTGCTGGCTGCCTTCAACGGCCAGTATCGGACACTCAACGATGCAACCTTGCTACGGCTCTTTTTAAGCCATCCACTAATGACCCTGAAAATTATCGGTGCCATTCACTGGCAAGCGTTGCGCCTGTGGCTGAAGGGGTTACCCCTGCAGCCCAGAAAAACTACAAAGAACACCCGCGATTTTAGCTGGCGGGACAAAGATGGAGTATTGCACCATGAACAGCTCTGACCTCGATGCCGACGATATCACCCCAAGGCAACCGACAAGTTCACCAGCGTGGTTGGAAACACAAATTATCCGGCTGTTGCGGAGAAAGCTGGCTCACTGTCAGGGGGTACTCTCAATGCAGTTTCCCAGTGGCCACAGGCACCTGTTTGGTCAGGGTGACACAGCTGCCTCTGTCAGCCTTTACTCAATGACGCCCCTGTTCCGGTTATTCTTTGGTGGCACCAATGGCTGGTCCGACAGTTATCTGGGCGGTGAGTGGGACAGTGCTGATCTAACCGCCTTGATCCGCTGGGCGATTCAGAATGAACCGACCCTGAACAGCATGGCGAAAGCCGGTTATGTCAATGACCTGCTCTATAACCTCTACCACTGGAGCCGTCGTAATACGCGCCGGGGTAGCCGCCGAAACATTGCTGCGCATTACGACCTGGGCAACGATTTTTATCGGGAGTGGCTCGACCCCGGGATGACGTATTCCGCGGCGATGTTTGATCATGGCGGGCTATCCCTGCAACAGGCTCAGACGAAAAAATATCAACGTATTCTCCAGTTGCTGTCACCCAGAGAACAGGATCAGCTGCTGGAAATTGGTTGTGGCTGGGGTGAATTTGCCCTACAGGCTGCCGAAACCGCTAACGTCCGGGTTCACGGCATCACCCTGTCTTCGGAGCAGCGGCGCTGGGCGGAGGACAAGCTCACCAAAGCAGGTCTGGCAGACCGGGTCACAATCAGTTTGACCGATTATCGAGACCTGAAGAGACAGTACGATGGGGTCGTTTCGATTGAGATGTTTGAGGCAGTGGGTGAGACCCATTGGGACAGCTACTTCAAAAAACTCAAAGGCGTATTAAAACCCGGTGGCAGAGCCGTGCTGCAGATTATCACCATTGATGAAAAGCGCTTTGAGGTCTACCGCAAGCAGGCTGACTTCATTCAGCGTCATATCTTCCCCGGTGGGATGTTGCCCAGTGTAACGGCCCTGCAAGAAAAGTTCTCACAGCATGGCTTTTGTCTTGTCGATCAGGAAATGTTTGGCGGGGGCTATGCCAGGACAATTGAACTTTGGCGGGAACGCTTCGAGGAACGCTGGGCGCAAATCAGCACCCTGGGTTTTGATCAGCGTTTCTACCGTTTGTGGCGCTATTATCTGAGTTATTGCGAAGGGGGGTTTAAAGAAGGTGCCATTGATGTGGGGCTGTTCGTACTGGAACACCGAAGTGACAAACAATGGCAATAGGGCTCAACTGCTAAAACGTCAGTGCTGCCGAAAAGCAACCCGTCGTCTCAACCAGCGAAACAGGGCCCCCAGTACAGGCACTTTTTCATAGAGGTCGGCGCTGTCCCAGAAATCCTGGTGGCGGTTAATCTTGCCCGATACATCAAAGGTCAATCGACTGCTGCCCTGAAAATTCAGCCAACCGGTCACACTACTGTGACCAGAAAACGTCCAATACAGATAAGCGACAGCATCCTGTTGCTGACTGTCGTGAACGGTAAAGCTCACACTGCCCAGCCGCTCAAACATCTCACTCAAAAGCGCCAGATAGGCATCAGTACCGTTCACTTGATTGAACGGGTCAGAAAAAAACACATCCTCACTGAGGACTGCTCTCAACTGTTCAAGATTCGATCGATCCAACCTTTCCAGCAGGTGTATATAGTCAGTCAGGCCGCTCATTCTGAGTCTCTTCAATCAACGAAAAGGCCAGCCAAAAGGCTGGCCCCTGGGATTTTCGGGATAGACTACTTCACCGAAAGGTTAGCGCGGTTCTGTTCCAGAACTTTTTCACCCACGCCCTTAACCGACTGCAGCTGTTCCACCGTCACGAATGGGCCGTTTTCTTCCCGGTAAGCCACTATTGCCATAGCTCGCTTTTCACCGATACCCTTTAGCATACTGGATAGTTCATCGGCTGTGGCGGTATTGATATTGACCATCACAGGTTGCTGCATCATCTCCTGGGAAGATGCCTCATCCGCTGTAACTGCTTGCCAGAACGGTAATACTGCAAGCAGGAACAATAGAACGCCGGGAAGTGTTTTTACATTTTTCATGTCGAACTCCTTGTGCCAGAGGCACTCCATTTCATAGAAACGGCACATCGTGTGCCGCCCGATCAATCTTGCAAAATTTCCCGATTGATGGCAAGTAGCGCATTCACCGGATCCGGCGACTGGGTAATTGGCCGGCCGATCACCAGGTAACTGCTACCGTTGGCAATCGCCTGCGCAGGGGTGACAACCCGCCGTTGGTCATCCGCCATTGCCGACACAGGACGAATACCCGGTGTCACCAGGGTAAAATCGTTACCGAGCAAATTGCGGAGTCCCCGAGTTTCCATCGCGGAGCAGACAACGCCATCCATACCCGAGGCCTTTGCCATGGCTGCCAGTCTGTGCACCTGCTGTTCCGGAGTACACCCGATACCCAATTCCGCAAGATCTTCCGCAGAGAAACTGGTTAATACGGTCACTGCTATCAACAGCATATTGGTACCGGATTGGTCACTGGCTAACCGGGCATCCTCCATCATCCGACGGCCACCGGAGGCGTGCACATCGGTCATCCATACACCGAGATCAGCAGCGACTTTGACTGCAGCTGCAACCGTGTTCGGTATGTCGTGAAACTTTAAATCCAGGAAAACATCAAACCCCCGGTTGACCAGGGTAGTAACGAACTGTGGACCTGAACGGGTAAAAAGCTCTTTTCCCACCTTCAGTTTGCACAGATCCGGGGAGACATCGGCCACAAATCGCTCTGCCGCAGCCGCTGTATTGTAGTCCAGTGCGACAATTACCTTACTATCAGTAACGTGTGTCATGGGTCATTCTCATTTTAAAATAGTGACTTTGGCAAGTGGTCACTCACCATCAATTCCCCGAACAGGTTGAACTGTTTCCCAACGCAGGCATTGGGGGCAGAGCCAGTGAAGCTGAGCGCCGCTAAAACCACACTGGACACAGCGGTATTGCGGACGGTGCGCCAGTAGACTGTCCAATAATCCCTGCAGTAGATTAAGTTGCTCTTGTTCTGCTCCGGCACCTCTGTTGGGGGAAATTCTAAGCCATGTTTGCAGTCCCCTGATGGACGGGTACTCCCGCAAATAATCCATTAAAAAACCTCTTGCCCGCTGTTCTCCACACTGTTTCACCATCACATCTGCCGCCATTTGAAGCAAACTGGTGCCGGGACAGGTTTTTAGCCAGGACTGCAGTTGCACTAAAAGTCCGGATTCATCACCAAGTTGTTCGTAGCACTGCCTGACAAGTGGGAGGATCTCAGGCAAGTATTCGGGTTGTTGACGGGGAATCATGCTAAAGCGTTTCAATGCCTCGAGGCTGTTTGAGGCGTGCATTTCCAAACGCCCCCAAAGCATATTCGCTCTGGCTGAATTCTTATTGTACTTGAGAGCTGCTTTAATATGACGTCTGGCCTGCAACAAATCAGACACGTCAATCGCTTGTTCAGCCAGTTCACAACAAAACTGCGCCTGCTCAATGCCGAGCTTATCCAGAGACCGTGAAAAGCGCTTCTTATCCATCATACCGGCAGCGCGGATAGCTTTTTCCCATTCCTGCTCACCACGGTATATTTGAACAAGGTGTTGCAGAGACACCTGCCGAAAATCACTGCCCGGATCTTCCACCAACTCCAGAAACAGGCGTTCTGCACGGTCAAATAAACCCGCCTTCAAAAAATCCCTACCCAGTTCCAAATGAGCCTGTTGCGACTGATCGCTATTGAGATTGGGTCGAGAAAGCAAATTTTGGTGAACCCGGATGGCCCGTTCTATTTCACCTCGTTGCCGCATCAGATTCCCCAGCGCCAGATGCGTTTCTAGGGTATAGGGTGTGACTTCGACGGAACGGATAAAAGTATCGATAGCCTGATCCGGCTGTTCGTTAACGAGGAAATTGATACCCTGGAAATAATGGCGCGCAAGGTCTCTCTCACTGTTCGCCAAACGTCTGCTCTTACCACGGGTATAACCGGCAAACCAGAAAAGCGGAAAAGACAGCAATAACCCGATAATTAATAAGTGATCCACCATATAGGGTATTGGGCTACTCCGTTTTGTCTTTAGCGCGGACGGGAGCCACTCTCAATTTGATAAGCTGCTGGTTTAGCACATGGACGCGTCGCCGGAGTCGCAGCAGCATCGGCAAGCTGGCAAGTAGACCAGTCAGGCAGCCTGCAAAAAGTGCTGCGAGGAGCCAGAGGCCCCGGGGTAGCGGCCCCGACTCATAACCGAAGAAATCAATCGTAATGGCGTCCGGGTTGGTTAATACCAGACCAATACCCAGCAGAATTGCCGCCAAACCGATCAACAGGAAAAAGAGCTTCTTTAGCAATGCCATAAAATCCCCATAAAAAAACGGCAAGTAAAAATACTTGCCGTTTATTGTAACCAAACTACTGATGGTTGGTCTTGTTTATCGTGTCATCGAACCCACAGACTCAACCTGCCTCGAGACTGCTGTTAACGCGTTCACGAAGCTCTTTGCCAGGTTTGAAATAAGGAACATATTTACCCGACAACTTAACCGAATCACCAGTTTTGGGGTTACGCCCTACTCTGGGAGCACGATAATGCAGGCAAAAGCTTCCAAAACCGCGAATTTCAATGCGATCATTATTAACAAGCGCATGGGTCATACGCTCCAGGATCATTTTCACGGCAATTTCCACATCCCTGGGGGGGAGTTGATCCTGCTGGGTAACGATATAATCGATTAATTCTGATTTTGTCATAACGTTCTGATTTCATAAGAAAAGGGGTAATGTCGCCATTACCCCAATCTAATCATTACTTCTCTTTGGTGTCCATCTGGGCCTTGATCAGATCACCGATGGTAGTCGGTGCAATATTATCTGTTTCAGACTTGCGATGTTCTTTGATAGCCGCCTTTTCCTCAGCGACATCTTTGGCTTTGATAGAGAGGTTGATAGAGCGGTTCTTGCGATCCACATTAATCACCTTGACCTCCACCTCATCACCCACATTCAGTGCGTTACGGGCATCTTCAACCTTTTCCCGGGAGATTTCAGAGGCTTTTAAATAGCCTTCGATATCGCCGCTCAAAGTCACCACTGCACCCTTGGCATCCACTTCCTTGACAACACCATTGACGATCGCACCTTTGTCATTTTCAGTGACATAATTAGAGAAGGGATCATCTGACAACTGTTTCATACCCAGGGAAATACGCTCTCTTTCCGGGTCGATGGAAAGTATCACAGTTTCAACTTCATCACCTTTCTTGAAATTGCGCACCGCCTCTTCACCGGTTTCGTGCCAGGAGATATCGGAGAGGTGAACCAGTCCGTCAATACCACCGTTCAGACCGATAAAGATACCGAAGTCAGTAATTGACTTGATACTGCCTGAGATTTTTTCACCCTTGCTGTGATTCATGGCGAATTCGTCCCAAGGATTCATATGACACTGTTTGATACCCAGTGAAATACGACGACGCTCTTCGTCAATGTCCAGCACCATGACCTCAACTTCATCACCCAGCTGAACAACCTTGGAGGGATGAATGTTTTTGTTGGTCCAATCCATTTCGGAAACGTGGACCAGACCCTCAACACCATCTTCCAGCTCGGCAAAGCAACCGTAGTCAGTGAGGTTGGTAACGACTGCTTTGACACGGGCACCTTCGGGATAGCGACCGGAAATATCGGCCCAGGGATCTTCACCCATTTGTTTCATGCCCAGTGACACGCGGCTGCGTTCACGATCAAACTTCAGCACCTTGACATCAATTTCATCACCGACATTGACGATTTCACTGGGGTGCTTGATACGCTTCCAGGACATATCCGTGATATGAAGCAGGCCATCAATACCGCCAAGATCGACAAAAGCACCGTAATCGGTGAGGTTCTTGACGATACCTTTCAGGGTAATGCCTTCTTCCAGTTTGGCGAGCAGTTCATCACGCTCTTCAGAATTCACTTTTTCCATCACGGCACGGCGTGATACCACGACGTTGTTACGTTTTTGGTCAAGCTTGATGACTTTGAATTCGAGCGGCTTGTCTTCTAAATGAGCTGTATCGCGAATCGGGCGAACATCGACCAGAGAACCGGGAAGGAAAGCCCGCAGGCCATTGACATCAACCGTAAAGCCACCTTTGACCTTGCCACTGATTATGCCAGTAACCACTTCATCCGCCTTGTGAGCGGCTTCCAGTTCAATCCAGGATTCTGCGCGGCGCGCTTTTTCACGGGACAGGCGAGTAGCACCAAAACCATCTTCTACGGCTTCGAGAGCAACCTGGACTTCATCGCCAATATTGATGTCCAACTCACCGTTGTCATCAATGAACTGGGACTTTGGGATCACACCTTCGGACTTCAGTCCGGCGTGAACGGTTACCCAGTCCTTATCAATATCAATAATGACACCGGTGACAATTGCGCCGGCGTTCATTTCGATAGTTTTTAAACTTTCTTCAAACAGATCTGCGAAACTTTCGCTCATTGAAATGTACCTGTAAAAATCGAGTCACTTGACTCTCAAACCGCACTACCAGTTATGCGGGCTGTTGGTTTCAGGGAGATATGATGCGTTACTGGCCAAACATCACAAACCCGATTTATTGCGGTGGCTGTATGCCACTTGTCGCGACCACATCCACCACCTTCTGCAATACTTCCTCGATGGTCAAGGCTGAACTGTCCAACACCACGGCGTTGGTCGCAGGAACCATCGGTGACACTTTGCGTGTCATATCCCGTTCGTCCCGTTTTTGAACCCGCTCTACGAGGGCGGCAAGGCTAACACTTTCCCCCTTATCTATCAACTGCTTATAACGTCTTTGCGCCCGTTCTTCCGAGCTCGCTGTCAGGAAGACTTTGGCGATGGCGTCGGGGAAAACCACGGTACCCATATCGCGGCCGTCCGCCACCAGGCCCGGCGACACGGCAAA
>DDNV01000077.1:0-791 GCA_002341315.1 Cellvibrionales bacterium UBA2511 | reverse complement strand
TCCTCTCCCTCCAGCATCACTTTTGGCGTGTTGCCGTTATCGCGTGTCTTGAATGAAATGTCCATATGGGCAGCCAATACAGCCAGAGACTCCACATTATCCAGCGAAACGCCATGACGTTTTGCCGCCAGCGCCAGCAACCTGTAAAGCGCACCACTATCGAGATAGTGGAACCCCAACTTGGCAGCCAGCAACTGACAGATGGTCCCCTTTCCAGAACCACTCGGCCCGTCGATGGTTATGACTGGTACTCTTTTTTCATTCATCGTATTTCCTCGACAATTTTCAAACCGACACTGTTGGCCAAAGCCACAAAGCCCGGGAATGATGTCGCCACATTGTTACAATTTCGTATCAGAATATTTCCCTGTGCCCTCAACGAGGCAATAGCAAAGGACATGGCGATACGGTGATCGCCCAGACTGTCCACCTCGCCGGCACGCAATGTACCACCCTGAATATCGATACCATCCGGGGTGGGAATCGCCTGGATTCCCAGGCAGGCCAGGCCGTCTGCCATGGCCTTGATCCGGTCACTCTCTTTTACCCGCAATTCCTCAGCACCGGTCAGGCGGGTTTTTCCCTCGGCACAGGCTGCCGCCACAAACAGAGCGGGAAACTCATCAATGGCCAGAGGTACTTGATCTTCGGGGATGTCTATTCCATGAAGTGGCGCATAGCGGACCCGGATATCAGCCACCGGCTCACCGCCGACTTCGCGATGGTTGGTGAGTTCCAGGTCTGCACCCATCATCTGCAGGATATTGATGACACCGATACGGGTGGGGTTA
>DDNV01000056.1 GCA_002341315.1 Cellvibrionales bacterium UBA2511 | reverse complement strand
GATGCGCTGGAGGGCGTTGCGGCGTTCCTGGAAAAAAGAAAGCCCGAGTGGAAGCCACTGTAATAGCCCTTGCGTGAGTCTCAACAAGACCTCTATGAATGTGGGCAGCAGGCTGATTCATAAATACGCAATAATATAAGTGACTGGGAGAAATAACTGTGTTCGAATTCAAAAAATTTGTGCTGTGCGGTACCGGGTCTGCGGCGATTGCTGCCACTATCATAGCCGCACCTTCCTATGCTCAAAGTACCGCTGGGACGGAATCACGGTCTTGGCCCCAGGTGCTCGAAGAGGTAGTAGTCTCGGCAAGGAAACGGCAGGAATCGCTCCAGGATACGCCGGTCGTGGTCGATGTTTTTACCGGTGAAGAGTTGGATCGGTTTGGTATCACTTCTCTCAACGCACTTTCGGAAATGACGCCGGGGTTAGTCATCGGCAATACCCACAATAATGTGGGAGGCACTATCGCTATCCGGGGGATTGGAGCCGCAACCCAGAACTCCGCCGTCGACCAGGCAGTGTCTGTTAACCTTGATGGGATTCAAGTCAGTCAGGGCAACATACTCCGGTTGGGTCAGTTCGACCTGCAGCAGGTCGAGATCCTCAAGGGGCCACAGGCGCTTTTCTTCGGTAAAAACAGTACTGCGGGCGTTGTATCCCTGACATCACGAGACCCGGGCGACGAGTTCGAGTCTCACATTAAGGTAGGGCATGAATTCAATCAGGAGCAGAGCTATTTCGATGCTGCTATTTCAGGGCCCCTTGGCGGCGGCTTCGGCGGCAGGCTGTTTATCTATGGTTCGGACCAGACAGGCTGGTTCAAGAATCGTGCTGCTGAATCAGCCTTCCCTGGGCTGGGTGCCTTGTCCGATGTTGATACCTCTCCAAAAGAAAGAGAAATCGCCACCCGATTGACGCTGACCTACGCTTCTCCGGGAAGCAATTTCAATAGCCGGTTGAAGATCACGTTAAATGACGTGGACCGCGAGAACGGACCGGCCGCCGCATCGCAGAAATTTCATTGTCCCCTCGGAGATTCACAGTTATCTGCCTCATTCCTGACCGGCGGCTCCGCTCCTCGGGTCGACGATTGTGAAATTGACCGCTACTGGGTGGCTGCCGACCCTTTTCCAGGCATGGCTCAATTACACCCGTCCCATTCATCGTCTCCCCAGTCCGATTTTCAGCAGAGGCTGGTTTCATTCGAGGCAAACTGGGATATGACGGAATCACTGAGAGTGACCTCGGTAACCGGCTATTACAGTTTCGACCAAGAATATTTCGACATGTATACCAATACCAACACGTCGATCCTAGGATCCAGCTCTGACATGACAAACAAACAATGGACGCAGGAGCTGCGGTTGAGCTCCGACTTCGAGGGCAGCGTCAATTTTATGCTGGGAGGCTTCTATCAGAGCGCCAAGCTGGAAGACGAAATGACAGTGGCTCTAGATGTTCTTGTGCCTGTTGCAACACTCCTCGCTTCACCCACCTACCAGCAAGATACTGATTCATACTCAGTATTTGCCGAAATAGCATACGATCTCAATGATAGCCTGGAGTTGTCTGTCGGTGGCCGATACACGAAGGAAGAAAAGCAGCTTGATGGCACAACCTTTGACCAGCCGATTGTTGTGGCCTTTGATGCCAATGAATACGATGATTTTTCCCTTCAATCAACCCTGAGTTACCACCTAGACGCAGACTCGATGCTCTATGCCTCCTACCGGGAAGCCTTCATCGCGGGAGGTTTCGACTTCAATCCTGTTCCCGCTTTCGGTCCCTCTGTCGATATCAGCTACAAGCCGTCCACCGTCAATGGGTTCGAGGTGGGATACAAGACCACCTTGCAGGAGCGCAGCCTGCGACTGGATGTGGCTGCATATCGGTATGAGTATGACGACCTTCAACTGGCGGCCCGCGATTCGGCAACGCTTGCCTTGACCACCGTAAATGCTGGTGAAGCGACAGTTCAGGGCATGGAAGCCGGGCTGCAATGGCTCCCGAATGTTGTGCCCGGTCTTACCCTTTCGACCAAGGTTGCGTATACGGATGCCACCTATGACGAGTTTATAGCCAGTTGTTACACGGGACAGTCGATAACGGAGGGTTGCACCTTACTGCCTGATGGAACGGGAGCCTTTACCTCGCAGGATTTGTCGGGTGAGGACCTCGTTCGGTCACCGGACTGGACGGCAAATTTTGGTTTTCTCTATGACACCGACCTGACACCTGGTCTCGGTATCAGCTTTTCTCTCAACGCCAACTATTCGGCAGATTTTGAGGCGACGATAGAAAACGACCCGCGAGCAAAACATAAGGATTACTGGATATTGAATGGCAATATGAGCCTATATTCTCTCAACAATCAGTGGCGGGTATCCCTGGTGGGTCGCAATCTTGGGAATGAATTAATCCGCCCGAACAGTTTCAGTTCTCCGCTTTCCGGCAGTGGTACAGGGACGAACAATCCCACGCCTTCTGATCTGTTTGGCGTGGTTGGTGACCCCCGCGAAGTCGCTTTAGAGGCTCGATGGAATTTTTGATGTTAGCCCGATAGTTGCATAAATGGATCCGTTTTCATCGATAAATGCCCTTGTATGACAGATTCGATGGCTCACGACATCAGTGTCGCTGGAATTCACAGATAGTGAGATCCAGCGACAGCAGAAAATCACGGAAAATCATGGGGCTCTCGCTTAAAAAAACGGCCTCGCATTTAGTAAAATTGTCGGCACCACACCAGACAAAAAGACCTAAGGAGACCGTTTGCATGAAGTTTAGCAAAGCTGCCATCCATCGCAAAAACCACGGGCTGCCCGCACTCAAATTCGAAGATGAAAAACTGAATAGCCTCGGATTCCTGGTGGCTCAGTTGCTTGAGTCAGGCCACCATGGTTGACTCTTTCAATTGGCGGTAGTAGGCCATTTCCAAATTGGGTGAGCGTGCAACCCAAGCG
>DDNV01000069.1:4134-14266 GCA_002341315.1 Cellvibrionales bacterium UBA2511 | reverse complement strand
AATTGTCCCAGCGTCTCGGTAACCGGGTGCTGCTGAAACGGGAAGATTTGCAACCGGTGTTTTCCTTCAAGTTGCGCGGGGCTTACAACAAGATGCTCTGTCTCACCGAGGAGCAACTCGCCAAAGGCGTGGTCGCTGCATCGGCGGGAAATCACGCCCAGGGCCTCGCCATGGCCGCCAAAAAACTGGGAGTCAAGGCAATCATTGTCATGCCGACCACCACACCACAGATCAAGGTCAATGCGGTGCGGGCCCGTGGGGCAAAGGTCGTCCTGCAGGGTGACACCTATGATGAAGCCTCGGACTATGCGCTCAAGCTGGTGACCGAAAAGGGTATGACATATATCCACCCGTTTGATGATCCCGATGTGATTGCCGGCCAGGGCACCATTGCGATGGAAGTTTTACGGCAGGTATCCGGTCCGCTTGATGCGGTATTCATTGCGGTTGGGGGTGGCGGTTTGGCTGCGGGGATGGCGGCCTACATTAAGTATGTGCGACCTGAAGTCAAGGTGATCGCTGTGGAGCCGGAGGATGCGGCCTGCCTTGATGCCGCGATGAAAGCGGGTCGTCGGGTGCGCTTGAAGCATGTGGGGCTATTCGCCGATGGCGCGGCCGTTGCCCAGATTGGCAAGGAACCCTTTCGGGTACTCCGCAATACCATTGATGAAGTGATTACCGTGTCGGTGGACGAGATCTGTTCGGCGATCAAGGATACCTTTGAGGATACCAGATCCATTTGTGAGCCCGCCGGGGCACTGGGTCTGGCCGGGTTGAAAAAATATGTCGAGCGCACCGGAGTAAAAGGGCAGACGCTGCTGGCGGTGGATTGTGGCGCCAATATCAATTTTGACAGGCTTCGCTATATCTCCGAGCGCACGGAAATCGGTGAGAAACGTGAGGCAATTCTGGCGGTGACGATTCCCGAACAACCGGGCAGCTTCAAGGCCTTTTGCACCTCTCTCAGCAAGCGCAACATTACCGAGTTCAACTACCGCATGGGCGATCCCGCCGAGGCCCATATCTTTGTCGGTGTGCAGGTTTCCGGTGACGAGGATCGTCAGCAACTGGTGGCGGACCTGACCGACAAAGGGTATCCGCTGGTGGACATGACTGACAACGAAATGGCCAAGCTGCACATTCGCCATATGGTCGGCGGCCGCGCGCCGGAGGCGACCGAAGAGGTGGTGTACCGCTTTGAGTTTCCCGAGCGGCCCGCGGCACTGATGAATTTCCTCAACCAACTGGGTGGGCAGTGGAATATTTCCATGTTCCACTATCGCAACCACGGCGCTGCCTACGGTCGGGTTCTGGTGGGCCTGCAGGTGCCATTGGGCGAACAGAAGCTGGTGAGCCAGTTCCTTGACCAGCTGGGTTACACCTGGAAGGAAGAGACCCAAAATCCCGCTTACCAGTTTTTTCTGAGCTAGTGTCTGGGGAAAACGGGGAGGTCCTCTCGTGCTGATAACCCGGCGATTCCAGGCCATGTTGGCAATTGCCAGAGGCCCCTTCCTGCTGTTGACGCCGGCGGTTTTGTTTCCTGCTGCCGCAGTCAGTTTTCAGCTAACCGGCGACTTGCCACTGGATCTGCTGTTTTTGATTGTTGTGGGCGCGCTGGCGGCCCATGTGGCGGTCAACGCGCTCAACGAATACCAGGATTTTAAAAGCGGCCTCGATAATATCACTCGTCGAACGCCGTTCAGTGGTGGTAGCGGGACGCTGCCTGACAGACCTGCCCTGCTGGGCACTGCGCTGTGGCTTTTTATCGGCGCTTTTCTGCTCATGGTGCTGATCGGCTTCTACCTTGCGTGGCGGGTGGGGCCGGGAATTCTCTCCCTCGGCTTGCTGGGTGGATTGATTATCGTTGCCTACACCCGACGGATAAACCGAATGCCGATGGCGTGCCTGGTGTCCCCCGGTGTGGGTTTCGGGCTGCTGATGGTTAACGGGACCGTCTATGTTTTGACGGGGGATTTTTTCACCGCAGGGCAATCGGTTGGCTGGGTGGTGTTCTTTCTGGTCAATGCCCTGTTATTGCTCAATCAGCTCCCGGATATCGATGCAGATCGGGCAGTGGGTCGACGTCATTTTCCGGTGTTGCTGGGGGTGGTGGCCAGTGTTCGTATCTACCGGTTGTTGCTGTTGGGCGCATACGGATCTGTGGTGATCGGCGTGGTGCTTGGCCTGTTGCCGTGGCCGGCATTGCTGGCATTGGCCACCCTGCCACTGGGGCTGATGATTACCCGTGATCTGCTGGTTAGTAGCGATGATATTCCCGCCATGGTGCCCGCCCTGGGCAAGAATGTGTTGTTGGTACTGTCGACCCCGGTGCTGCTGGGCATTGGCATCCTGCTGGGTTAGCAGGATTATCGGCGCAGCCGCTCAGGGTAGCTGCAAATGCGCTCGCATTAACCGGAAAATATCCCGCTGACTCATCGACGCTGGAACTTCCCGCCCGTCAATCCCTTCGAGAAACATGGGCACATCGACCCCGGTGTGCTGTTCCCATCCCCCGTGGGGTGGAGCGTTGCTGGCGTAGCCGACAGCCATCAGTTCACCGTGTCGGGTTTTCAGTACAGCGTAATACCCCGGGGGGTATTGGGGGCTTTTCAGCGATTCGGTCAAGGCCCTATAGTTGTCTGGCAGAGGTAAAATCTGGCCGGCCTGACCATGATCTGCCGTGACGATGATCAGGGTGCCGGGATGCTGTTTGGCAAATTCGCGCCCGACCGCCACTGCACTGTCCAGCGCGCTCAATTCACCAATCTGACCACAGGGGTTGCGCCGATGGGCCTGCTTGTCGATGGATGCTCCCTCGACCATCAGAAAAAAACCTCGCGAGGGATTTCTGGATAACCGGGCAAGTGCCTTTCGGGTCATTTTGGCCAGCGTCGGTGTGCCGTTGTGTCGGGGGTTTTTCAGGCAGTCAAAAGGCGCGGCGAACACGGGTTTTCCGGACGCGAGTTCGACAGCCTCGGCCCTGCGGTTGCCGCTGCCGATCCATTCCACCGGCAGGTGTCCCGGTGAAAACAGACCGAGCAGTCGTGGCTGATCCGACGCCTCCCCTTGGCCGATATGGTCGATCAGTTGATAACCCTGGGACCTGGCCTGGTCCAGCAGTTGCACGCCCACATGATTTTTCTGGGCAAAGTATTTTTTTCCACCACCGAGTAAGACATCAACGCGGGCATCAATGAGTTGTTCTGCGATGGAGCCGGGGCCGCCCTGCTGTTTCGAGTCGATGGCGCACTGCTGAGAGGGTGGCGCGTAGCTGATGGCGCGATTCATATCCTCCGGTCCCTGACAGTTGCGGTGTGCTGTATGGGCAACAAAAGCGGCGGGGGTGGCATCGGTCAGGCTGGCGGTGGTGACCAGTCCTGTAAGGAATCCGGATTCGCGAGCGGCCTGCAGGATAGTGGGCTGGTCGAAGTCCGTTCCGGCGCTGGTGGCAATGCGGCCGGCACTGGTGAGTTGGCCGGTGGCCAGCGTCGATGCGGAGTTGGCGCTATCGGCGATAAAGGTGAACCGGTCTGGTCGGTTTTCCAGCAGGGTCTGTACCCGGGCAGAGCTGCGGACTGGCAATTGTTCCATCGCCAGGAGACCTTCTTCCGGCCCGAGCAGGTAATTGCGTGCCATGGTGATTTGGTGTTTATCCATGCCGTCGCCGATAAACAGAATCACATTGGCTGGTTTGACGGTGTCGCGGAATACGACATCAGTAGCGAGGAGCCCGCTGATGAGAAGCGTTGCCAGTATTCGGCCGACCTTAAGCATCGTCTTGCCTGGTGCTACTCGATAGGCACTTTCAACAGATCTCCCAGTTTCCGGATCTGTATGGCATCAATTCCGGATCCGGCGAGGGCGTCGGAAATAACCACCAGTCGGTCCTCCGGGGTAAACTCGGCCCGTTCAATGAGGATGTTGGCCGCTGTGGCGAGGGTTTTTTCCGGGTCTTCACTGAAGTTGATGCGAAAACTCAGGACGTTGCGGTTCAGAACCAGCTGACGGCGAGTGCGACTGTCGTTGGTAAAGGCGCAGATAATCGGTGCCTGGGGATGGCAGTTGGTGACATAACCTGCCATGCGTCCCCGGCGGGTGGGCACAATAATGGCCTTGGCTTTGATTGATTCAGCCAGCTTCACAGCGGCGGCGGCGATCTCTTCCTTGTCATTTTTGAGAATCAGGTTATCGGTAAAACGAAGGCCCCGACTGAGTTCAATGGAGCGTGCGATGCGATCGAGGATCTCCACACATTTGACCGGGTATTTGCCGATGGTGGTTTCGCCGGACAACATGATGGCGTCGGCTTCTTCATAGACGGCATTGGCCACATCCGTGACTTCGGCGCGGGTGGGCATGGGGTTTTCAATCATGGATTCCAGCATGTGGGTGGCAACGATGACGCGTTTACCTTCCTGGGCGCAGAGACGAATAATGCGCCGTTGTACCCGGGGCAGTTTTTCAATAGCAATCTCCACGCCGAGATCGCCCCGCGCCACCATCAAACCGTCCGACACTTTGATGATTTCCCGGACGTTCTTGACGCCTTCCTGGTCTTCGATCTTGGAGATTACCTGGATTTTGTCGGCTTTATCCCCCAGCAGTTGGTGCAGTTGGTGGATATCTTCAGCGTCGCGCACGAAAGAGAGTGCAATAAAATCCACTTCCTGTTCGATGGCGAATTCAATATCGCGCTTGTCCTTTTCGGTAATAGCCGGCAGGTTGACCCTGATGCCCGGCAAATTCACATGGCGCTTGCTTTTCAGTACGCCGCCATCGACGACGCGGCAGCGCATCACGCGATCTTCCTTGCTGAGAACCTCGAGATTGATCAGGCCGTTATCCACAGTAATTTTATCGCCGATCTCTACATCGTCGATCAGGTTTTCATAATTGATGCGAATGGAGCTCGCCTCCACGTCGTCCTCGCCCCGCGCAACCACCGAAATTTCATCGCCCTGCTTCAGGTCGAGCTCATTGTGGATGTCGCCGGTGCGAATTTCAGGACCCTGCGTGTCTATCAGGACGGCAATCGGATGGTGGCGTTTTTTGTTGAGGGTTCGGACTGCCTTGATAACCCTGGCGTGGGATTCATGGTCGCCGTGTGACATATTGAGTCGCACCACGTTCATGCCGGCGTTGGCCAGCTGTTCCAGCATGTCGTAGGACTCGGTAACGGGTCCTATGGTACAAATAATTTTGGTTTTGCGCATATCGAAAAGGCTTCTTGACCTGACTGGACTAACGAATCTGAATAATATCCCGTTCGGTAACGATGGCTTGTAATGGGATATCCCAGGGTTGCGGAGCAATACTATCAGTTTCCTGACAGCTGTGGGCTAAACCGATGAATTTGGTCAGCCTGAAACTCTGACTCAGCGTGCGGTCGTAAAAGCCGCCGCCCATGCCCAGCCGGTTGCCCTGTCGGTCAAAGGCGACCATAGGTAAAAGAACCACATCTATGGCAAGTAGCGGAACGATTCGGTTGCGGCGCAGGGGGGGCTCGGCTATACCGAAGCGGTTGGCGGTCAGCGGTTGTCCTGTGCGGTGGCGAACAAAGTGCAGGCGATTCTGTTTCAGGGGGTGTAGTACGGGCAGGTGGCAGGCTTTGCCGGCCGCTTCGGCGATTCCCATCGCTATACGCGGGTCTATTTCGCCGTCATTGGCCAGATAGAAAGCGATGTTCTTGCCGAACAGAAAGACCGGTAGCCGACATAATTGCCTGGCAAGTCCGTGACTGGCATCGGCTTGCTGTGGTGCGGACAGCGACTGGCGTTTTTGACGCATCTCTTTACGAATGGCTTTGTTGTCCATCGCTGCTCGATCTTATTCGGTGTCGATTGTAGGATCCCCGGAAGTGCCGCTGTCAATGTGGCCTTGAACCGTAAAGTTCAAGGTGGTGGGTAACGCAATACTTTAGGCTTTCCGTCACGCGGACTTGCACACCGTACAGACTGTTACCCTCCAGGTTACAGATTATCGGCTCAAGGACTTGTCGACTGGCAAGCACCCCAGGGCGTTCCGACAGTATAGCTCAGAGAGTCGTTAAAAGGAGGAGGTGGAAGGCTCAAAACTTTCCAGGGCGGAGGAGAGTTTGCGATCCAGTCGCTGAAAGGCTTCAGCGGAAAGGCTATGGCTGGCGGTTTGGGCTTCCAGTTTGGACAGGTCATAGGTGAGGTTCAATGCCGCCATCACGGCAATACGCTCCAGTCCGATAACGCCACCACTGTTGCGGATTGAGCGCATACGCTCATCCAGTGCTCGGGCAGAGAGCAGCAGGGCATCGCGCTCCTCTGGTGGACAACTGACCTGATATTCCTTGTCGAGAATGCGGATGTTGACAGTCTGCGGGTTCATCCGGTTCAGCCTTCGTTATTGAGGTTTTTGAGTCTGACAATCATGTGCTCAACCCGGTTGCGAGCCAGTTCATTTTTTTCCAGGAGCTTGCTGCGTTCCTTTAAAAGGGTTGATTCACGCTCGCGCAGGGAGATGTTTTCTTTCTGCAGGCGCGCACAGATATTGATCAGTCGATCAATTTTCTGTTCAAGGGTTTGTAAATCTTCTGACATGGACCCAACCGTGAATATAATTGCAGACCACTATATTGCGCCCTAACACGTCGGTCAATAATCCTTACAGTGCTTCGAGAAATATTGTCTAGTCTGTTATGGGGGCTGGGGTTTTTATTTCTGCCATACGGCGGGATGCTTGGTCTTTGGAAGGGTGGTAGGATTCCCCCTTCATTTGCTTGCCGGAAATACAGGTGTATATGGACTTTAATGACATTGCCGATGCGTTTTTACGCGCCAATTTGCCGGGTAGCCCTGCCGAGTTGCACGGTCTGTTGTGTGGTCGTATCAGTGGTGGCCAGCATGCCGGGGGAGAAGAATTAATCACCATGGTTTGCCAGTTGCTTGATGTGGTCACGGAGCGGGTAGAGGATCTCGGCGACGTATTGCCGGATCTGCACCTTTTGTCACTTGAATCGATCAGCAGTGGCACCTATGAGTTTCAACCCTTGCTGCCAGGTGACGAAGTGGAACTGAATCAGCGCCTGCAGTCATTAGGAGAATGGTGTCAGGGTTTCCTGTTCGGTCTCGGTAGCGCCGGACTTGCCGAAGACGCGACGCTGACCGGGGATATAGCCGATGCGCTAGGTGATCTGGCCGCCATTTCCCAGATCGGAACCCTGGATGAAGAAAGTGAAGAAGACGAGGTCAGTTATACTGAACTGGTCGAATACGTCAGGGTGGCCGTACTATTGGTTTATGCGGAGTTGAACAAGAAAGTCGACGACCCCCTATCCCCAACACTTCATTAGATTTTTACCGCCAGGATCTTGTCCGGAGACACCGTAATCATATGATCAGCAAGCAGGAATTTGCCCGCCGCCGCCGGACGCTTATGGAGCTGATGACAGATAACAGTATTGCCGTCATCACCGGCGCTGCCGAGCGCATTCGTAATCGGGATACGCATTACCCCTATCGCCAGGATAGCGATTTTTATTATCTGACCGGTTTTTCGGAGCCCGAGGCTGTGCTGGTGCTCATTCCCGGTCGCGAACAGGGCCAGTTCCTACTGTTTTGTCGGGAGCGCAATCCCGAGCGTGAAATATGGGATGGCTACCGGGCTGGTCCGGAGGGAGCATGCAGCGAATACGGTGCAGACGACGCGTTCCCCATCGACGATATTGACGACATTCTGCCGGGTCTGCTCGAGGGCCGGGAAAAAGTCTATTACGCAATGGGAAGGGATCCCTCTTTCGATCGCCACCTTATGGAGTGGATCAACAGTATCCGTTCCCGTTCGAGGGCCGGGGCCAGTCCGCCGGGGGAGCTTGTCGATCTCGATCATTTTTTACATGAGTTGCGGTTATTCAAGAGTGCCGGTGAGCAGAAGATCATGCGGGCAGCGGCGAGTATTTCTGCCAGAGCCCATTGCCGCGCCATGCAGGTCTGTCGTCCGGGCATGTACGAATATCAGTTGCAGGCCGAGATCGAACACGAATTCGCCATGGCCGGTGCCCGTTTCCCGGCCTACAACTCTATCGTCGGTGGAGGTGCCAACGGCTGCATCCTGCACTACGTGGAAAACAGTGCCAAGCTGACCAGTGGTGACCTCGTATTGATTGATGCCGGATGTGAGCTGGAGCACTATGCCTCTGACATCACCCGCACATTCCCCGTGAGCGGCCGTTTCTCGGCTGAACAGAAAGCGATTTATGACGTGGTATTGCAGGCCCAGCTTGAAGCCATCGAAGCATGCAAGCCGGGCAATCACTGGAATGAACCCCACCAGACCACGGTGAAAGTCATCACTGACGGTCTGGTTGAGCTGGGTATTCTCGATGGTGAGCGGAATGAACTGGTTGAAACCGGCGCCTATCGCGACTTCTATATGCACCGCGCCGGCCATTGGCTGGGTATGGATGTCCACGATGTGGGCGATTACAAGGTGCACGATGAGTGGCGCTTGCTGGAGTCCGGGATGGTTCTGACCGTAGAACCCGGTATTTATATTGCCAGGGATAATACCCGGGTCGATGAACGCTGGCGGGGCATTGGCATACGCATTGAAGATGACATCCTGTTGAGTGGTTCGGGTGCAGTAGTACTGAGCGCCGATGTGCCTAAGACAACCAGTGATATTGAAACCCTGATGGCCGGCAAATGACAGGCCGCGCTGCCTCGGAATCTGCGGTGGATATCGCTATTGTCGGCGGTGGCATGGTGGGGGTCAGTCTGGCATTGCTGCTGTCCCACCTGAAGGCAGGCTGGCGCATCCGGATCATTGAATCCTTTCCGCTGCATAGCAATGCAACCCTGCCGCCGAGTTTTGACGGGCGCTCTACAGCGCTTTCTCACAGCAGCCGGGAAATTTTTGAGTTGCTGGGGCTCTGGCAATCGCTGCATGCCGGTCTCACTGAGATCCGTCAAGTACACGTTTCTGATCGGGGCCATTTTGGCAGGACCCGACTCACGGCTACCGAACAGAACCTGCCCGCGCTGGGTTATGTGGTCGAGAACCGCCAGCTGGGCGACGTATTGATGGCTGCGCTGCAGCGGGCGCCGGATGTCGAGTTGACGGCACCGGCTCAGGTCGCGGCTGTCAGCCCGTCGAGTGGCGGTATGCAGTTGCAGGTTTCCTCCGATGGCACGGATGCTGTAGAGATGATCAGTGCCGACCTGCTGGTGGTAGCCGATGGTGCACAATCCCAAACCCGTCAACGATTGGCGATTGATTCCCGGTGCAAGGATTATGGGCAGGCTGCCGTGGTCGCCAATATCGGGTTGCAGCTGGATCATGGCGGCATCGCCTATGAGCGCTTTACCGATCTTGGCCCGATGGCCATGTTGCCACTGCAGCCAATGGCGGGAGAGCATCGCTGTGCAATGGTCTGGACCATGCCGCCGGAGCAGGCGGCTGAATTGCTGGCGGCCGATGAGGTGGAATTTCTCGCCCGGTTACAGCAGCGATTTGGCTATCGGCTGGGCCCCTTTGTCCGGGTGGGAAGTCGGCAGGTGTATCCCCTGAGTCTGATCACCAGTGAAGAGCAGGTGCGCAGGCATCTGGTTGTGGTCGGCAATGCTGCGCATTCTTTGCATCCGGTGGCGGGGCAGGGATTCAACCTCGCCCTGCGCGATGTGGCTGTACTGGCGGAAACGCTGGGTGAGGCGGCGGAAAATCACCAGACTCCGGGGGAGTTAAGCGTGCTGCAACAGTACCTTCAGCGACAGCAACTGGATCAGCAGCAGACCATTTTGCTGAGCGATTTACTTCCCCGGGTATTCGGCATGCATTCCATCCCGATGGCGTTGTTGCGCAACACCGGTTTGCTGGCACTGGATACGGTGCCGCTGCTGCGCCATCAATTTACCCGGCTCGGTATGGGGATGGAGACACGGGGAACGCCCATGTTGGGGGCTATGTTAGGCAATACGTTGGGAAATACCTCCGGTGGCTGAAAAAGAGCAGGTGACCGAAAAGTCGTTTGATATTGTCGTCGTGGGTGCCGGCATGGTCGGTGCCAGTCTGGCCGTGCTTATCGCCGGGTCCAGTTGGGGACAATCACTGCGCATCGGGGTTCTGGAAGCCCGTCCCTTTACGATGCCCGAGCTTTCGAGCAGCT
>DDNV01000069.1:1498-4050 GCA_002341315.1 Cellvibrionales bacterium UBA2511 | reverse complement strand
GCTTTGATCCCCGGGTCGTGGCGCTGACGGAATCCTCCCGACAATTGTTCGATCAAATGGGCGTTTGGCCGTTGATCACAGCACAGCGTGTCTGCGCCTACCATCGTATGGAAATCTGGGAAGCCGATGGCACCGGTCATATCGAGTTTGACTGCGCCGATGTGCGTCAGCCCAATCTGGGCCATATTGTGGAGAATGCACTGATCGTCGGGGCGCTGCTGCAACGGTTGGAGGACATGCCCAATGTGGAGCTGTTGTGCCCTGCGGTGGTCGAGGACCTGACCATTGCCGGCAGTGATTCTGACATGGCCGTTCTGACCCTGACGGACGGCCGGTCCGTCAGTGCCGGGCTGGTGGCTGCAGCCGATGGTGCGAACTCCGGTATTCGCAGGTTGTGTGGTCTGAAGCTCAGGCAATGGGATTATGGCCATCATGCGATTGTGACAACGGTAACCACAGAAAAGAGCCATGGCCATACGGCAAGACAGCGTTTTCTGCCTGCCGGGCCACTGGCGTTTCTACCACTGTTGGGCGACGAGGGTGACACTCGACATTGCTCCATTGTCTGGTCTCAACAAACCCCGGTGGCGGAGTCGCTGATGGCGCTCGATGACACGGAGTTTTGTCAGGCTCTCGGTCAGGCGGCAGACCATTGCCTGGGCGAAGTGGTTGCTGCCGATCGCCGTTACTGCATCCCGCTCTGGCAGCGCCATGCGGTCGATTACACCGTGCCCGGTGTCGCCCTGCTGGGAGACGCGGCCCACAGTATTCATCCCCTGGCGGGACAGGGTGTCAATCTGGGTTTACAGGATGCGGCTGTGCTGGCAGAGGAAGCGCAGCGGGCGTTGCAGCGGGGATTGCCCCNNCTTTGCGCTGGTGGGAGATGCTGCCCATACCATTCATCCCCTGGCCGGCCAGGGGGCGAATCTGGGTTATGGGGATGTTCGTGCGTTGCTGGATGAACTTGCCAGTGCCCGGAGCAAAGGCATTGATCCAGACAACGAGCTTGTTCTGGCTCGCTACCAGCGCCGTCGCAAGGGTGAGAACCTGGCGATGATGGCGGCCATGGAAGGTTTCAAACGTTTGTTTGAATCTGACAAGCTGCCGTTGCGATTGCTGCGCAATGACGGCATGGCCCTGTTTAACGGCGCTGGACCATTGAAAAAGCAGTTGATCCGGCAGGCTATGGGCCTGACATAGTGAGTTCGGCTGATTCGGTACTTCTGTTTGCGCCCGATCGGGTTTAGAATCGCCGACAGTTTTAGATCGTCAATATCGAGGAGATCACCATGAGCGAGACACCCGGGGACCTGAAATATGCTCCTACCCATGAATGGGCACGTTATGAGGGCGATGGCACTGTAACCGTTGGGATTACCCAACATGCACAGGACAGTCTGGGTGACGTGGTTTATGTGGAACTGCCCGAGATTGGTGCTGTGCTGGTGGCGGGTGATGACGCCGGGGTTGTCGAGTCAGTAAAAGCGGCCTCGGATATCTATGCCCCGGTTTCCGGTGAGGTGATTGCCATCAATGAGCTTCTCGAGAATGCCCCGGAAACGATCAACGATTCGCCCTATGACGACGGCTGGTTCTTCAAGCTCAAAATGTCTGACCCCGATGAGCTGGAAGATCTGCTCGACGCCGACAGTTATCAGGATCTGGCCAGCGATTAGTAAAGTCGATTAGCAGGATCAAGGCGGTTCAGTTTCCGCCACGCAGAGCTGCCAGGTGGCAGCTCTTTTTGTTTGTAGCTTTACCTTTTTTTGGAGTTAGCCATGTCAGTTGAATCGCCCGTCGAGCAAAGCCCGGTAGCCAGTTTGCGCCTCAAGACCGGTGCAGACCGTCGGTTGCGCGCGGGCCACCTGTGGATATACAGCAATGAGGTGAACACTGATATGACACCGCTGAAAGGCCTTTCGGCTGGTGCGGTTGTCGTTGTCGAAGATGCCAGAGGACATTTTGTCGGCATGGCCTCGGTGAATCCGTCAACCCTGATCTGCGCCCGGCTGTATTCTCTGGAGCAGGGCTGCCAGCTCGACCGCAACCTGATTGCGTTGCGTCTCAGGCAGGCCATGAAGCTGCGTGAACAGTGTTTCGAGAAGCCCTTTTATCGGGCGATTTTTGGTGACTCCGACCTGCTGCCCGGTCTGGTGGTCGATCGGTTTGGCGATTATCTGTCGGTACAGCTAACCACGGCGGCGATGGACAGCCGACGGGATGAGGTGATTGCAGCGCTGGATGAAGTGTTTGCTCCGGCGGGCATCCTGCTGCGCAACCAGGGCTCTTTTCGCACCATGGAAGGCTTGCCGGAGTACGTGGAGGTTGTGGCCGGGGACATTCCCGACCGGGTGGAGCTGGAGGAAAACGGTGTTCGCTTTCTGGCGCCGCTGCTCACCGGTCAAAAAACCGGCTGGTATTACGATCACCGGGAAAACCGCCAGCGCCTGCAGCATTTTGCAAAAGACAAGTCAGTGCTGGATGTCTACAGCTATGTCGGAGGTTGGGGCGTTCAGGCGGCGGTCGCCGGGGCCAGTTCGGTCACCTGTATT
>DDNV01000069.1:748-1373 GCA_002341315.1 Cellvibrionales bacterium UBA2511 | reverse complement strand
CCTGTATCGACGTGTCGGGCGATGCTCTGGCTCTGGCGCAGGAGAACGCGGTACTCAATGATTACCGGGGCGAGTTTACCACCCTGCAGGGCAAGGCCAATGACCTGATGAAATCCGTGCTGGATCAGGGGCGCACCTACGACCTGGTGGTGCTGGATCCCCCGGCTTTTATCAAGCGGCGCAAGGATCAGCGTCAGGGTGAAAAGGCCTATCATCAGATCAACCAGTTGGCGCTCAGGCTATTGGCCCCGGGCGGCACACTGGTTTCCGCCTCCTGTTCCATGCATTTGTCGCGGGAAGCGCTGATGGATGTGGTGAAAACAGCGGCGGCTCACCGTCATCGCCAGCTGCAGGTTTTCGCCCAGGGCGGGCAGGGCCCAGATCATCCGGTGCATCCGGCCATTGCGGAAACCAGCTATCTGAAGGCGATATTTGCCCGGGATATTGCCGGTTGAAAGGTGCGCTGGCTAGTCGTTCAGCAGGCGGGCGGCTTCCATCGCAAAATAGCTCAGTACCCCATCGGCACCGGCGCGCTTGAAGCACAACAGTGATTCGAGAATGATTTGTTCGCGGTTCAGCCAGCCGTTCTGGAATGCCGCACAGTGCATGGCGTATTCGCCACTCA
>DDNV01000069.1:0-502 GCA_002341315.1 Cellvibrionales bacterium UBA2511 | reverse complement strand
ATCTGATAGGTTTTCTTGTCGCCACCCTTGATATTGCCCGCTGAGCCAACCGCGTCCCTAAACGGGCCGTAGTAACTGGACGCATATTTGGCCGAGTAAGCCATGATACGGGTATTCACATGCCCGGCCTGTTCCAGTGCTGCCCGCACCGAACCAATGCGACCATCCATCATGTCCGAGGGTGCCACCACATCGGCACCGGCGGTGGCGTGGGACAGGGCCTGTTTCACCAGTGTTTCAACGGTGATGTCGTTCAACACATAGCCGCTCTGGTCATCGATAATGCCGTCCTGGCCGTGCACCGTGAACGGGTCCAGCGCCACATCGGTCATCACCCCCAGTTCCGGCACTGCATCCTTGATGGCTTTCACCGCCCGCTGGGCCAGACCGTCCGGATTGTAGGCTTCCTCCGCCAGCAGGCTTTTGGCGGACTGCGGTGTCACCGGGAACAGCGCAATGGCGGGAATGCCGAGGCTGGCAATTTCCCGCGCCTGCTTCACCA
>DDNV01000104.1:45348-49391 GCA_002341315.1 Cellvibrionales bacterium UBA2511 | reverse complement strand
CTCCCATATGAAGGATGAGGCGGCCACCTTCCCGGATCCTGCCGACCGCGCCACGCAGGAAGAGGAGTTCAGCCTGGAGCTCAGAACCCGCGACCGGGAGCGCAAACTGATCAGGAAAATCGACAGCACCATTGAGCGAATCGAAGCCAACGACTACGGCTTTTGTGATCAGTGTGGTGTTGAGATCGGTATCCGGCGCCTGGAAGCACGCCCCACGGCAAACCTTTGTGTCGACTGTAAAACCCTTGATGAAATCAGGGAAAAGCAACTGACCGGTGGTTGACGCCTTGAGGGAAATGGCAACTTGCCACTTCCCTCAGTTGCTATGGCCTCACCCCGTATTCACCCCGTATACACAGGGCGCTTTGCGCCTTCTCCCACCGGGCCATTGCATTTTGGTTCACTGATTACCGCGCTGGCCAGCTATCTTGATGCAAAAGCGCAGGGTGGAACCTGGCTGGTCCGCATGGAGGATATTGACCCCCCCCGCCAGCTGCCCGGTGCCGAAGATACCATTCTCCGCCAACTCGAAGCCCACAGCCTGCTCTGGGATGGTCAGCCCCTCTACCAGAGCCAGCGCAGCGAGGCTTACCTTGCCGCACTGGAAGAACTCAACCACAGCGGCCTCGCGTATCCATGCCATTGCAGTCGCCAGGTCCTGCAAGATACCGGCGGCCTGCATCAACGCAGCTGCGTTCCCGGCGGCCCCGATCAACCACACGCTCTCCGACTGTCGGTTCCCGACAACTGTTTTATCGCATTCACCGATCTATTTCAGGGCCGTCAACAACAATGGGTCAAGCAAACCGCAGGGGATTTCGTGCTCCTTCGCAAAGATGGCCTGTTTGCCTACCAACTGGCGGTTGTCATAGATGACGCATACCAGGGTATCAGCCACATTATCCGCGGCAGCGATTTACTGGACTCCACCGCGAGGCAGGTCTGCCTGCAGCAACTGTTAACCCTGCCGACTCCCGTGTACGGGCATCTCCCGATCGCCGTCAATGAACAGGGGCACAAACTCAGCAAGCAAAACCTGGCACCGCCAGTGGACAACCGACGGGCTGGGGCCAACCTTCTCGCGGCCATGCACTGGCTGGGCATGCAACCACCCGCTGACCTGCCGAATACCAATCCGGAAGTATTGCTCGAGTGGGGCATAAGCAACTGGCACCGGACTCAATTACCCCGCCTGATACAAATACCGGCGCCGGCACTGTAGAATGAACATCATCCGCCCCATTGCCTAAATTGTCTGATTGACTCTAATAGAGCATTATCCCCGGGTCGGCAAGCAAACCAGATCGCTTATTGATACAGGTTAGCCATGAACAAGATTCTGATTGTTGAAGACGAAGATATTTTTCGCACTTCACTGAGAAGGCTGCTTGAACATCACCATTTCGAGACCCGTGAAGCAAAAAATATCGAAGACGCGCTCAGTCGTTTTGAGCTCACTGACTTCTCAATGATTATCAGCGATCTTCGACTTCCCGGCGCACCGGGCACCGACCTGATTCAGTTGGCCGACGCAGTGCCGGTATTGATCATGACCAGCTACGCCAGCCTGAAATGCGCTGTGGAAACCATGCGCATGGGCGCAGTCGATTATATCCCCAAGCCCTTCGATCATGCGGAGCTGCTGGAAGCTGTGACCCGCATCATGGACAAGCCACGTCCTGTCGGACAGCGCCATGCCCCCGACCTGTCCAATCGCGGCATGATCGGCTCAAGTCCCGCCATGAAAACCGTTTACAATATTATTCAAAAAGTGGCCCGAACCGATGCAACAGTTCTGATCCATGGGGAAACCGGCACCGGCAAAGAACTGGCTGCCAGCGCCATTCACAATGAAAGTCCCCGGGCAAAGAAACAACTCATCTGTGTTAACTGCGCCGCGATCCCGGAAACACTGATTGAAGCGGAATTGTTTGGTCATGAGAAAGGGGCATTTACCGGTGCCACTGAGGCACGCAAAGGTCTTGTCGCAGCTGCCGATGGCGGCACACTGTTCCTGGATGAAGTGGGCGAACTGCCACTGGAAGCCCAGGCAAGACTGTTACGGGTCATACAGGAAAAAGAGGTCCGCGCCATCGGCTCGGTCAAGTCGCGCAAGGTGGATGTACGTCTCGTCGCAGCGACCCACCGCAACCTGAAAAAACTCTGCGAACAGGGTCGCTTTCGCGAAGACCTGTTTTACCGGATCAACGTGGTTAACCTGAACCTGCCACCCTTGCGGGAACGGGGCAAGGATATCCTGGAAATTGCTGATATGTTGCTGGCCAAACAGGGCCAAAAGCTCGACAGGCATCATCTCAAGCTGGCACCGGATGCCATCCAGGCCATCACCATGTATAACTGGCCGGGCAATATCCGCGAACTGGAAAACTCCCTGGAACGGGCCAGTATTCTGTGCGATGAAAATCAGCAGATCAGCCATGACTTGCTGGGCATTGAACTGTCATTGGTAGAGATTGGAGATCAACCAAGTCGTCTCCGTTCGACTCCGGCAAACATCAAGCATATCGACACAGACCCCCCGGAGGGATTGTCGCTCGAGGATTACTTTACCCGTTTTGTGCTGGAACACCAGGAAGCCATGAGCGAGACTGAGTTAGCCAGAAAACTGGGTATCAGCCGCAAATGTCTATGGGAACGACGTCAGAAGCTGGGTATTCCCCGTCAGAAAAACGATTAGCCAGCTGTTTCACCAGAACCAACTGTTACCTTATTAACCAGCCCGTCGTGTAGATAGGTAACAAAACTGATGAATTTATGTGCGGCACGTCACAAAAAATTACCTAACATCCTGTTTATAAAGACTTAAATTTTCTGGCACGCTTCATGCTCATCCATAGACACAATAAAAACAGCAACTATTAAAAAAATAAACAATAAAAATAATACAGGATGGATTGCTAGGAGGTTGATAAGGGGGGTAGACCCATCGACCAATAGCCTATGGGATACAGGGGGAAGCGTTCACGCTTCCCCTTTTTTAATGGCCCGCGTTTAATGGCCCCCGAATTGATCTGATCCCAGAGCAATATCAGCGTGACTGCCAACAGTCTTTTTGTCATACCCTGTGCTAGAATCGCCAGTTTACGGGTCTACGCCACCACAACATGCTAAAGAAGCTTTCCAAATATTTCAGGAGACAAGCTCTCCCCGTTATCAGCGAACCTCATATTGTCCGCTCCGGAGGGCACCCGCTCTCCGCCAGGCAGATTACCAGTGGTGCGAGAAAGGTTGTCGAACAAATCGTCAGTGATGGCTTTCAGGCCTACCTGGTCGGCGGTTGTGTCCGCGACCTGATGCTGGGATTGAGCCCCAAGGATTTCGACGTGGCCACCGATGCCACACCGGAGCAGGTCAACAAACTGTTCCGGCGGGCCCGTATAGTCGGCCGCCGTTTCCAGATTGTGCATGTCCGCATGGGCGCCGAAGTTATCGAGGTAACCACCTTTCGGGCCCATCACACCGAACAGGGATCAAACACCCGGGATGAATCACACCGATCCGCCAAGGGTCTGCTGCTGAGAGACAACCTCTTCGGCTCTATCAACGAAGATGCCAGTCGTCGTGACTTCACCATGAACGCCCTCTATTATCACCCGCAGGATAATAGCGTTTATGACTACGCCAATGGCCTGGCAGACATAGAGCGGCGCATAATCAGGATCATCGGCGACCCCGAGGTACGCTATCGGGAAGATCCGGTCAGGATGCTTCGAGCCATTCGCTTTGCCGGAAAACTCGGTTTCAGTATTGAGGAAAAAAGTGCCGCCGCCATCAGTAAAATGGCGCCTCTGCTGGCAGATATTCCACCGGCCCGGCTGTTTGATGAAGTCCTCAAGCTACTGATGCACGGTCAGGCCCTGGCCACTTTCCGACTACTCCGGGAATATGATCTGTTTCGTCTGCTGTTTCCCGCCACCGAAGACGCCCTGAATGAAGACCCCGGCTGGTATCTTGAGTTTATTGAGCAGGCCCTGACCAATACCGACAAACGCATTCGCTCGGGCAAACGGGTAACACCGGCA
>DDNV01000104.1:45039-45232 GCA_002341315.1 Cellvibrionales bacterium UBA2511 | reverse complement strand
CTGCTCTGGCCGGCGGCCAAACAGGCCAACAAAAAATTTGAGCGCTCCAACATCTCTCCGGTTTACGCCTTGCAACAGGCCACGGCAGACGTGCTGCACAGAGCCTGTCAAAGGGTAGCCATTCCCCGTCGCTTCAGTATGCCAATGCGAGAGATCTGGGAGATGCAATTGCGTCTCCCCCGCCGTAATGGCA
>DDNV01000104.1:42900-44874 GCA_002341315.1 Cellvibrionales bacterium UBA2511 | reverse complement strand
GTCTCCCCCGCCGCAATGGCAGCCAGGCCTTCCGGCTGATGGAAAATAAACGTTTTCGTGCCGGGTATGACTTCCTGTTACTGCGGGAAGATGCCGGCGAGCTGGAACCCGGCCTGGGAGCCTGGTGGACCCGCTTTCAGGAAATGGATGAAGATCAGCGACTCAAGATGGTCAGCACTCTGGCAGAGCCGACACCCACCAAAAAACGTCGTCGGCGGCGGCCGCGCCGATCACCGTCCACAACCCCGCCAGACCATGACTGAAATCACCTATATCGGGCTGGGCAGCAACCTCGACCAACCACTGCAACAACTCCAGGATGCAGTTATCGAACTGGCATCTCTACCTGATACCAGCCTGATAACCACATCCAGCTGGTACAGGAGCGCGCCAATGGGGCCACAGGACCAGCCAGACTTCATCAATGGCGTCGCCAAGCTTCAGACATCACTGTCCCCCCGAAAACTGCTTGAGGCGCTACAAGCCATCGAACAGACACACCTGCGCAAAAAGGACAGACACTGGGGTCCGCGCACCCTTGATCTGGACATTTTGCTGTATGGCGGACAGATCATTGACGACACCGACCTGCAGATTCCCCACCCCGGACTCCACCTCAGAAACTTTGTCTTGTTGCCATTGGCGGAGATCGCGGAACAGTTGATTTTTCCCGATGGAACGCCACTGGCTTTACACTTGGAAAACTGCCCATCTGACGGTATCGTTCGCCTCTCGTCTGGAGATCCCTGTGGAACAACTGACTAACGAACTGAAGCCCGGGCAGGCACACCAGAAGCTGCCGGGGTTTATTGCGGTAGAAGGGCCGATTGGCGTGGGTAAAACCACGCTGGCCAAGCGACTGGCGGGCAGTTTTAACTATGACACACTGCTGGAGGAACCCGAACAAAACCCCTTCCTAGAACGCTTTTACGAAGATCGGCGCTCGGGTGCGCTTCCGGCACAACTGTTTTTTCTGTTCCACCGCGCCCGGCAAATTCAGGAAATGCGGCAAGGCGATATCTTCCAGCAGGTGCGGGCGGCAGATTTCCTGATCGACAAAGACCAACTGTTCGCCCAAATCACGCTGGACGACGATGAATTAAAGTTGTATCAGACGGTGTACCAGCAGCTCACCATCGATGCCCCCACACCGGATCTGGTCATCTATCTTCAGGCACCTACCGAGGTACTGCTGGATCGGGTTCAGCGCCGCGGCACCGAAGCAGAGAAATCCATAGACGCCACCTATCTCCATCAGCTCAACGATGCCTATACCCGTTTTTTTTACTATTACGATGAAGCTCCACTGTTGATTGTCAATGCCGCAGATATCGATCTCGCCAATAATGAGCTGGACTACCAAAACCTGCTGGCCTATTTGCTGAATATCAAGACCGGACGCCACTACTACAATCCACAAGCCCATTTGTAACAGGACCATCGCCCATGAAAACGGTCACCATCAATACCCTGTACAAACTCAAGCAGCAGGGTGACAAATTCCCGGTCATCACCGCTTATGACGCCGCCTTTTCGCGATTGATAGAACAAGTGGGTATTGAAGTTGTGCTGGTAGGCGACTCACTGGGCAACGTCATACAGGGACAGGACAGCACGCTTCCCGTCACCATGGAGCATATGACCTATCACGTCAGTGCTGTGCGACGGGGTAACAGCAAATCCCTGATTGTGGCGGACCTGCCTTTTATGGCCTACGCGACGGAACAACAGGCGATGGACAATGCCGCACGAATCATGCAGGCCGGCGCCCACGTGGTAAAACTGGAGGGCGGGGCCTGGCTGGCAAGGACAGTCGCCATGCTAACGGAAAGGGGCATTCCGGTATGTGGTCACCTCGGCCTTACGCCCCAGTCCGTCAACAAACTCGGCGGCTATCGCGTTCAGGGCAGAGACGAAGCTGCCGCCGAACAGATGATTAACGATGCCAGGGCACTGGAAAAAGCCGGTATCGAC
>DDNV01000104.1:28403-42760 GCA_002341315.1 Cellvibrionales bacterium UBA2511 | reverse complement strand
GTATCGACCTGCTGGTACTGGAGTGCGTGCCCGCCACCCTGGCAAAAGCAATTACCGAGGCACTGGCCACGCCAGTGATCGGGATCGGTGCAGGTGCGGACACGGACGCGCAGGTGTTGGTGCTCTACGACATGCTCGGCCTGTCACCCCATCAGCCCAGTTTCGCCAAAAACTTTCTCGCAGAAACCGGCGATGTGACGGCTGCACTGAGCGCCTACGCCGAGGCTGTGCGCACGGGTCTTTTTCCACAAAGCGGGCAAAGCTTCTAGTTATTTTCAGCGGTGCAGCCAAAATAGCGCGCCGCCGCACCATCCTGCCAGAC
Organism: Cellvibrionales bacterium UBA2511; assembly: GCA_002341315.1. Classification (GTDB taxonomy): domain Bacteria; phylum Pseudomonadota; class Gammaproteobacteria; order Pseudomonadales; family Porticoccaceae; genus Porticoccus. The sequence goes on along the minus strand of DDNV01000104.1, from coordinate 42,438 downwards.
CGGGTATTTTTCCATAACAGTGGTAAACAGAGGGCATTCCAGCCAGCGGTTTAACCAATGCCGCAATCCGGGATAGGGCGCACTGGAAAACCAGTCCGGATCCACCAGGGAAAACTGCCGCACAAACGGAAAAATGGCTACATCGGCAAAGCCCGGTTGATGACCGAGCAAGAACGGCTGCTGTTGCAAACAGGTTTCTAGGGTTTGTAAAAAAACCTCCCCTTCGACACGATAATCCGCCGGGGTTTGCTCAGGGTAACGGTCCGCATACTTATAATGGTCCAGATGCGTTTTGAACGACCCGTCGTTCTCTGCAATCAGCCGGGAGACTTCGTGGCTTTTGGCTGGATCCATCCAATTGTCCGGATCATGAACAGCCAGAGCCCAGTACATCACATCACAGCTTTCATCCAGCACACGGCCGTCGGGCAGTACCAGCACGGGCACCGTACCTTTCGGCGAAACCGCCAACATACTCGACGGCTTGTTCTTCAATAAAATTTCCCGCAATTCCACAGGAATACCAGCATAGCAAATGGCCATGCGTGCCCGGATGGCATAGGGACAGCGGCGGAAGGAATACAATACAGGCAACATCAGAACCTACCCGGTAAAAAATAACCGAAGTCAGCGTAGCAAACTTTCCACACCGGTCGCCAGCAGGCTTTATACTGGCCGCCCAGCCAAAAAACAGGAGTTCAGGCAAATATGAAACCGCTACTACCCGGGGTCGAAATAGAACCCGCATCACCGGCAAATGCCGCTGTCATATGGCTACACGGGCTGGGGGCCAACGGCCACGATTTTGAACCTGTGGTGCCGGAACTCAAGCTTCCCGCCACTTTACCGGTCCGCTTTATCTTTCCCCACGCACCGCAGCTTCCAGTGACCATCAATGGTGGCGTTATGATGCCAGCCTGGTACGACATTCTGGAGATGGAGCTGGATCGCAAGGTGGATATGACTCAACTGCGCCACTCTGCTCTCCAAATCCAGCAGCTCATTGACCGGGAAATCGAACGGGGTATCGACAGCAGGCGGATTGTCGTTGCCGGATTCTCCCAGGGCGGAGCCGTCGGCTTCGAAGCAGCCCTCAGCTACCCCAAACCCCTGGCGGGCTTATTGGCTTTATCCACCTATTTTGCCACCGCCGATTCAATCGACATTCATCCCGCCAATCGGCAACTCCCCGTACAGATATTCCACGGCACCAGCGACGAAGTGGTGCCAGAACAGCTGGGCCGGAAAAGTGTCACCTTTTTGCGCGAACAGGGCTTTATACCCGGCTACCAAACCTTCCCCATGGGACACGCTGTGTGCATGGAAGAAATTGAAGCGATCTCCCTTTGGCTGCAACAGGTGCTGGACTGATCCCAGGCCATTTCAATGGTCCTGGTTTATTTCAGTCCCAGTCGATACGCCAACTTGTGCAGGTTGCTGGCATCCACATTCAACATCCTCGCCGCTGACGCCCAATTACCGTCGCTGGCGGTCAAGGCCTGTTGAATCGCGTGCCGCTGGCTGCTTTCCACCACTTCACGCATCGGCATAACCGTCTGCAGTTCGGCGTGACCAATTCCAGCGGACGCTGGCCCCATGCCAGTCATGGGGCGGACCATCTCTTGGCTACCAACTCCCTCATCCAAATCCAGCAATTCTGCCCCCAGGGATATGATTTCGGTGCGTGTCGCGCCTCGACTGACAGCCTTGAGCACCGCACGACTGATAACATGCTCCAACTCCCGCACATTACCCGGCCAAGGGTATCGGCACAGAGCCGTCTCGGCATCAGGGGGCAGCCGTAGACTGCGCAGGCCGATCCGAGCCCGGTTCAGCTCCAGAAAGCGACCGGCCAACAGTAACACGTCGTTGCCGCGCTCCCGCAAAGGCGGGATCGGCACCGGGTAGACAGACAAGCGATGATAGAGATCGGCACGAAAATCGCCGTCGCGCACACTATCATGCAGGTTGCGGTTGGTGGCAGCGATCACGCGCACATTGACCCGTCGTGGCCGGTCCGAACCAAGCCGTTGAATCTCACCATTCTGCAAGGCCCGCAACAATTTCGCCTGCACCGACAGCGGTAGCTCACCCACCTCATCGAGAAATAAAGTGCCCCCATCCGCCGCCTCAAAACGCCCTGGACGTTCGCTGATTGCCCCGGAAAAGGCGCCTTTTACATGGCCGAACAGCTCACTCTCCGCCAGGGATTCCGGTAGAGCAGCACAGTTGACATGCACCATAGGCCGGTCCGCACGACGAGACAATACGTGCACCCGGCGGGCGAACAACTCTTTGCCCACCCCCGTTTCACCCAACAGCAGCACCGGCAGCTCGGAATCTGCCACCACCGTCAATTCATGCAGCAGGGCCTGCAATGCCTCGCTTTGACCAACAATCTCCTCTTCCACCTCAACCACCGATACCCCGTTCCCGGAATGGGGCTCCCGCACCAGGCGCAGACCCTGCAATTCCTGCTCCAGCCGGGTGACACGGATGGCGGCCTCCGTCAGTAGGCCGAAGTGTTTCAGAGTCTGCGTGGCTTCACCGCTGAAAGCCCCGGCATCCAAGGCATCCAGGGTTAAAACACCCCACTGAATCCCCTCCACATAGAGGCTGATACCCATGCAGTCGTGCACCGGCAGGGGTTCACCTACCTGACAGTCGAGCAAGCCGTCATAGGGGTCTGGCAGCTCACTACCAGGCTCGAAGCGGGTTGGATCACGCCGCGAGAGGATGGCCGCCAGCCTGGGATGCTGGGCCACCACAAAGCGCCTGCCAAGTGTCTCATGCACAAGGCCATCCACCGCCACTGGGCGCAGCCGGTTTTCCTCAAGGCGCAACACAGCCACCGCCCCGCATTGAAATTGCTCGCGGAGCACAGACACCAGCCGCTGCAAACGTACCGCCGACGGCAGGTTGACCACCAGGTCCGACAACAACATCAAATCGATCATGGTTTTATAAACCCTATTATGGTTATTTAAACCATATCAAATAATGGTTATAACAACCATAATATATTTAATATATTGAAATATAACAATAATTTTTTTGGCATAGCTTGTGCTTTATCTCTTGTGACAAATCATAAACCTTGAGAGAGCGAGCATCATGAATATTCTCGAACAACCGCTGGGCACTCTGGCCCGAACCATCCCCGGTGCCACCCGCCTTTTTTATCAAAATCGTCTGGACTTCTGCTGTGGTGGACACGAAAGCCTGCAGGATGCCGCCATTTGCCGTGGCCTGAACCCGAAAACGATCGCCGCACAACTCAATGTCCTGCAGCAAACAAAAAATACGGATCAGGTTGCACACCAGGCGACCCCCGAAACACTGATCCCCCACATTCTTGAACGCTACCATGAGCGTCACCGGGAACAGTTGCCTGAACTGGTACGGCTGGCCGCACGGGTAGAGCTGGTTCACCGTGAGCACCCGGACTGCCCCAAAGGACTATCCAACCTACTGATGGCCATGCACCAGGAACTGGAGAGCCATATGCTCAAAGAAGAAAACGTGTTGTTCCCCATACTTTTGCGTCACCTATTCGACCATGCCATCAACCCCATTGCCATGATGCGTTTTGAGCACGACCAGCACGGTCAGTCGGTGAAACAAATGGAACAGCTGACCAAAAACCTGACCCTGCCCGATGATGCTTGCGATACCTGGCAGGCGCTCTACTGGCAATTGGACTGGTTCCGCGCCGACCTCATGGAGCACATCCACCTGGAAAATAACCTGCTGTTTGAGCGCGTCGCTGCACAGGGAGCTAATGGTCATGGGTAAATACAACAAATTGTGGTGGGCACTGATCGCTGTCCTGGCTGCCACCTTTGCCCTGCTGGGCTACTTCGGGGTGGAAGTATATCGCAAGGCACCACCCATACCGGATAGGGTGGTGACCATAAGTGGTCACCAGATCATGACCAGGGAAAGCATTCTCGATGGCCAGACGGCCTGGCAGTCAGTAGGCGGCATGCAGCTTGGTTCCATTTGGGGTCACGGCGCCTATCAGGCACCGGACTGGACCGCCGACTGGCTTCACCGCGAGCTACTTGCCTGGCTGGAACTGGCCGCTCAAGAGGAATTTGGCCTCGACTATGGCGCACTGACTGGCCGGGATAAAAACACGCTGCAGTATGAATTGAAACAGGCCTATCGGGCCAATACCTATAACCCGGAGACGGACGTACTGACGGTATCTGAGCGACGGGCTCGAGCCATGGCCCAGACAGCGGACTACTACAATGGTCTGTTCGGCGGAGAGCCGACACTGCAGTCCACTCGGGAAAGTTACGCCATGAAAGAGGTGACACTACCCAGTGGTGAGCGGCGCGCGCAGCTAACCGACTTTTTCTTCTGGACCGCATGGGCGGCGGCGACCGAGCGCTACCCGGGCGAAGCCACCTACACCAATAACTGGCCACATGAACCGCTGATTGGCAACAAGCCCACGGCGGAGAACATTGTCTGGTCTATCGCAAGCGTGGTCTTTCTCATCGCCGGTGTAGGCGGTTTAATCTGGGGCTGGGCCTTTCTGAGCAAGAAAGACGAAGAAGACCCGGTCTCACCCAAAAATGACCCGATTACCACCTTTCCGCTAACCCCTTCTCAGAAAGCGTTGGGCAAGTATCTGATTGCCGTAGTCGGACTGTTCACCCTGCAGGTGTTTCTCGGCGGCTTTGTCGCCCATTACACCGTCGAAGGCCAGGGGTTTTACGGCCTCAACACGTCAGAATGGCTCCCCTACAGCCTGGTGCGCACCTGGCATATTCAGTCGGCAATGTTCTGGATTGCCACGGGCTTTCTTGCTGCCGGTCTGTTCTTGGCACCAATTATCAACGGTGGCAAGGATCCAAAATATCAAAAGTTAGGCGTAGATATTCTTTTCTGGGCGTTGATTGCGGTGGTGGTCGGCTCCTTTACCGGCAACTTCTTCGCGATTAATCAGATCATGCCCGCCGAGTGGAGCTTCTGGCTGGGGCACCAAGGCTACGAATACGTTGACCTCGGGCGCTTCTGGCAGATTCTGAAAGTCGCAGGCATTGCCTTCTGGCTGATGCTGATGATGCGCGGCATTGTGCCAGCCCTCAAGCAGGGAGGTGATAAAAGCTTACTGGTGTTGCTCACAGCATCAGTAGTGGCTATCGGCCTGTTCTACAGTGCCGGCCTGCTCTATGGCGAGCGCACCCATATTTCCATTATGGAATACTGGCGCTGGTGGGTGGTACATCTGTGGGTAGAGGGCTTCTTTGAGGTATTTGCCACCACTGCACTGGCCTTTATTTTCTGCAGCATGGGACTGGTGTCACGCACCATGGCGACAACGGCATCCCTGGCCTCCGCGTCCCTGTTTTTACTCGGCGGCGTACCCGGCACTTTTCACCATTTGTATTTCTCGGGCACCACCACACCGGTTATGGCAGTAGGCGCCACCTTCAGTGCGCTGGAAGTAGTGCCACTGGTCGTGTTGGGTTATGAGGCATGGGAGAGCTGGCGACTGAAATTCCGCGCCCCCTGGATGCAGGATATCAAGTGGCCCCTGTTGTTCTTTGTGGCCGTAGCGTTCTGGAACATGCTGGGTGCTGGCGTATTGGGCTTTATGATCAATCCGCCCATTTCGCTGTATTACGTGCAGGGCCTGAACACTACGCCGACCCACGCGCATGCGGCCCTGTTCGGAGTATACGGCTTCCTGGCACTGGGCTTCTGCCTGCTGATCCTACGTTATATTCGCCCCGAAATGGTTTTTAGTGAGCGACTGATGAAAACCGCCTTTTGGTGGATGAACGGCGGCTTGGTGCTGATGCTGTTTACCAGCCTGCTACCGGTAGGAATCATTCAATTTATCGGCAGTGCCTCCGAGGGTCTTTGGTACGCCCGCAGCGAAGCCTTTCTGCAGCAGCCCATACTGGTGACCTTGCGCTGGGTGCGCACCCTGGGTGACGTGGTATTCATTGTCGGGGCCCTGGCGGTGAGCTGGCAGGTAGTACGCGGCATCTGGCCCGTCTCTGGTCATCAAAGACAAAACATCTATGGCGAAGATATCGCTGTTTGACACACATTCCCCATCAACTAACAGGAGAAACATCATGTTGAAATCGTTTAAAAAAATAACCGCCGCCGGGCTCATTACATTGCTCATCACCCCCGCCATCCACTCGGCGGAGGTGATCGGCCACAGCAATGACAACACTGGCGGACAGGTTACCGGGGGCTCAATCCTGTTCCTGATCGGCGGTGCAGCCGGTGGCCCCGCCGGCGCACTTGTCGGCGCCTTTCTCGGCACCTGGGTCGGCGATAAAACCCAGCAACAGGCGGGCCTCAGTGGTGATCGCTACACAGTCATAACCGAACAGGGTGAAACCCATGCATTTCGCAGCCCCAACCGGGAATTTGAATTGGGCGACCAGGTAGATATCGTCGGCATTCGCCTGCAACCCGCTCCTTGATCACGGCTACCGGTGTGGGCGTCCTCTCACCGGTACCTTCTCACTCCGCGGGACACGCATCACTCTGCTATCATTAGCTGTCCCGCCACGTTGTGAGGCCTGCATGGCAAATTCGTCCCCCATCTATCCATTCCGCAAACCACCCAAACCGGGTGTACCCCAACAGATCGCCGACGGCGTCCACTGGCTGCGCATGCCACTGCCTTTCCGGCTCGACCATATCAATCTGTGGCTGCTTGAAGAAAGTGATGGCTGGACGATAGTCGATACCGGGCTGGCCACCGAGGATACTACCGAGCTGTGGTTAAAACTCTCGCCGATTGTGTCATCAAAAAAACCGGTAAAACGCCTGATTGCCACCCACATGCACCCGGATCATATCGGACTCGCCGCCTGGCTGTGCCGTCACAGCGGCGCCGAATTCTGGATGTCCCGCAGCGAGTATATGCATTGTCGGATCCTGCTGGCTGACAGTAACCGCGAAGCACCGGAAGAGGCGATCAGCTTCTATCGGGCCGCCGGTTTCAACGATGAACAACTGCGTTACTATCGCGCCAAATTTGGCTCTTTCGGGAGCATGGTCCGCGGGATGCCGGCCACTTATCACCGGCTGCAGCACGGCGACAGCTTCATCATCGGGGGACGTCGCTGGCAGCTGGTCATGGGCGAGGGACACTCCCCCGAGCACGCCTGCCTGCACTGCCCCGAACTGGACCTGTTTATCGCCGGCGACCAGCTGCTGCCGACCATTTCCTCCAACGTCAGCGTCTGGCCCATGGAACCGGCCGGCAACCCACTGCAGGCATGGATCGACAGCTGCCACAGGCTCAAGGCCCTGCTACCGGAAAAGACGCTGGTGTTGCCCTCCCACGGCCTGCCCTTCACCGGCGCTCAGCCGAGATTGCAGGCTCTGATCGACGGTCACCAACGGGACCTGGACAGGGTTGTGGAACATTGCGACAGGCCAAAACGGGTGAAGGATCTGTTTCCGCTACTTTTCAAGGCACCGATCGGCAACTCGATGCTGGTTCTGGCCACGGGCGAAAGCTATGCCCACCTGCACTACCTGATGGCACAGGGGAAACTCACTATGCAGACCGACAAAAGCGGGGTTAACTGGTATCAGCGCGTTTGAATCACAGGCAAAATCAATGCTTCATTGACCCAGTGACAACCGCCATCTGCCGGTCGTGCCAGCCACCCAGCAGCAACTGGGCACTTATCGCGCCGAGCAAGGCGATAAACATATCCCACTGGGCATCCCAGACATCCCCCTGGGTGCCGAGGAACTCGACGGAACCATCGCCACCCACCACCGCAGTCAACCACTCCAGCAATTCATAAAAGGCACTGAACGCCAGACAAAAACAGGTAACCAGAAAAAACAGCCAGTAGCGCCCGGCCACAACCCGGTTGCGCCAGAGGACTTCTCTCGCCAGAATCGCGGGCACGAAGCCCTGGGCAAGATGCCCAAAACGATCATAGTGGTTGCGGGTAAAATCAAACCAGTCTGCCACCAAAAAACCCAGGGGCACCCTGGCATAGGTATAGTGGGCACCGACCAGCAAAATGACGGCGTGCAGAAAAATCAGGTAATAGCTGAGTCGCGTCAACGGGAAACCCCGTCGGGTGATGTACAGCACCGGCAAGGCCAACAGTACGGGGATCGCCTCAAGCCACCAGGTAGCGCGATCAAACGGCGCGATCCAGGACCAGACCAGCACGGCCAGCAGAACAGCCAGCAACCACAACAGTTCCCGGTTAGCGGCCATTATCCGCCCCAGCGGGGCAACAGGCTCTGCTCAATATTCAGATGATCGAGCAACCTCGCCACCAGAAAATCCACCAGATCATCGATCGTCTGCGGGTTCTGGTAAAAACCCGGCATCGCCGGCATCACGGTAACACCCAACCGGGCCAGTTTCAGCAGATTCTCGAGATGCAATTCTGACAGGGGCGTCTCTCTGGGGACCACAATCAGCTGCTGTTTTTCCTTGATCACCACATCTGCCGCACGCTCAATCAGATTATTGCTGGCACCACAGGCAATCGCAGAAATAGTGCCGCCACTGGCGGGACAGATCACCATGGAACGGGGCGCAGCGGAGCCCGACGCCACGGGCGAGAACCAGTCACGGGACGTATTGACAAGGATCTGGTCCGGCTCCGCATCAAAGTTGAGTGTCAGAAAGTCCTCCAGCGCCTCATCCCCTGGCAACGTCAGTTCTGTCTCGGTTTCCACCACAACCCGCGCCGCTTCCGATATCAGGAACTGGATCTGGCAGTTGGCCTGAACCAGACAGTCCAGCAGTCGCAAACCATACTGGGCACCGGATGCCCCGGTCATTGCCAGGGTTATCGAACGATCAAACTCTGCCATGGGCACGCTCCTCAAGTGCGGCCACCAGCTTGCTGTGCAAGCCGCCAAAACCGCCATTACTCATAATCACCACATGGGTGCCGTCCACCGTCAACTGTAAAATCCGCCCCACCAACTCATCAATCGTGCCAAGCACTTCGGCGGAAACCGGCCCGGCAGCCACCTCCTCCGCCAGCGACCAACTCGCGCTATCCGGCTGGAACCAGAGCACCTGATCGGCATCGGCAGTGGCCACGGCAAGGTGACCGCGATGAATACCCAGCTTCATGGTATTGGAGCGTGGCTCAATGACCGCGAGGATTTTTTCGCTGTCCACCCGATGGCGCAAACCGGCCAGGGTCGTCGCGATGGCAGTGGGATGGTGGGCAAAATCGTCGTAAACCGAGACACCATCAATGGTCGCCAGCCTTTCCATACGGCGTTTGACGCCACTGAACTGGCATAGCGCCTCGCAGGACACCTCTGGCGTGACACCAACATGATGTGCGGCCGCGATGGCGGCCATGCCGTTGGCAATGTTGTGATTTCCAGTCTGCGTCCACTGGACAACCCCGCGCGGCTTACCCTGATAACTGATCCGGAAAACCGAACCGTCCTGTTCCACGGCCTCCACATCCCAACTATCGGGATCACCCAGCGGCTGGTACTCCGACCAGCATCCCATTGCCAATACCGCCTGCAGGGGGAGATCCCTGACCGGGGCGACAATCAGACCATGGCCGGGAATAGTGCGGACAAAATGGTGGAACTGAGTCTGGATGGCAGCCAGGTTGGCAAAAATATCGGCGTGATCAAATTCAAGGTTATTGAGAATGGCAGTGCGCGGACGGTAGTGGACAAACTTCGAACGCTTGTCAAAGAATGCACTGTCGTATTCATCCGCTTCCACCACAAAGAACGCCGAATCGCCCAGGCGGGCAGAGACTCCGAAATTGTTCGGCACCCCGCCGATCAGAAACCCCGGCTGCATACCGGCATATTCCAGAATCCACGCCAACATGCTGGCTGTGGTGGTTTTACCGTGGGTACCCGCCACCGCCAGCACCCAACGATCGCGGAGGCAATAATCCCCCAGCCACTGCGGACCGGATGTATAGGGAATACCGTTATCCAGCACATATTCCACTGCGGGGTTACCGCGGGACAGCGCATTGCCGATGACCACCAGATCCGGTGCGGGATTAAGCTGAGCGGGGTCGTAGCCTTCCGTCAAGGTAATACCGGCATTTTCCAGCTGGGTGCTCATCGGTGGATAGACGTTACTGTCGCAACCGGACACATCATGCCCCATGGCTTTGGCTAGCTGCGCGAGTGAGCCCATAAATGTGCCGCAAATACCTAGGATATGAATATGCATACTGTCTCGATAACCTGTCTCTGTTGTAGCACTCCGGCACAAGAATCGACCGGCAAACTCACGGGCGGATTCAATTACCCTGCAAGTCTAGTCGGAGCCGGTACTGCAACGCCACCATAAAAAATGAAATCCCCAACGCTTTCCAGTATGATTCGCCGCTGCTGAAAATTGCGGTCCAACGGGGGAACCCATGCCGAAAAAAAATGCCTTCTATACACAATCCGGCGGAGTTACAGCGGTCATTAATGCCAGCGCCTGCGGTGTCATTGAAACCGCTCGCCGACACAGTGATAAAATCGGCAAGGTCTACGCGGGTCATAATGGCATTATCGGTGCCCTGCGGGAGGACATGATTGACACCAGCAGGGAATCGGATGAAGCCATTGCGGCCCTGCGCCATACCCCCTCCGGTGCGTTCGGCTCTTGCCGATACAAGCTGAAGAGCCTGGAAGAAAACCGCGTTGAGTACGAGCGGCTGATCCAGGTATTCAAAGCTCACAATATCGGCTACTTTTTCTACAATGGCGGTGGCGACTCTGCCGACACCTGCCTAAAAGTCTCCCAGCTCTCGGAAAAAATGGGTTATCCAATCCAGGCTATCCATATCCCGAAAACTGTGGATAACGACCTGCCCTTCACCGACAATTGTCCGGGCTTTGGCTCCGTTGCAAAATACGTGGCAATTTCTACCAAAGAAGCAAGCCTCGATGTCGCGGCAATGTGCGAGTCCTCCACCAAAGTCTTCATCCTGGAAGTAATGGGGCGCCACGCCGGGTGGATTGCCGCTGCCAGTGCCATGGCGGCGGAACAGGCCGGCGACCCGCCCCATATTATTCTGTTCCCCGAGATCCCCTTCGCCCAGGAGGAGTTCATTGCCAAAGTCGAACAGACTGTCCAGCAACGGGGCTACTGTGTCATCGTCGCCTCGGAGGGAGTCCAGTACTCCGACGGCACCATGATTGCCGGATCCGTCACCACCGATGCATTCGGGCATCAACAGTTGGGCGGACTGGCCCCCACCCTGGCGAGTATGATCAAGCATGAGCTTGGCTATAAATACCACTGGGCGGTGGCCGACTATCTCCAGCGCTCGGCACGGCATATCGCTTCCGCCACGGATGTAGAACAGGCTTATGCAGTCGGCCAGGCCGCGGTGGAGTACGCGTTGGCCGGCAAAAACTCTGTGATGGTCACTATTGAACGGCTGGCCGGGGACAATTACAGCTGGCGACTGGGGGAAGTCGGGCTGGACAAGGTGGCTAATATTGAAAAGAAGATGCCCAGTGATTTTATTTCACGCGATGGTTTCGGCATCACCCAGCTGGCAAGGACCTATCTTGCGCCGCTGATTGAAGGCGAGGACTACCCACCTTATCTCAACGGTGTGCCGAACTATGCCAGACTCGCCAAACTACCGGTGAAGAAAAAACTCAACACGCCCTTTGATATTTGATTAAATGAGCTCCTGTTCACATTATCTGATCTCATGACTCATTAAAGAGGGAGCTCTCATGATCGCCTATTGCCCACTACTCCGCCGCTCCGCTGCTTTGCTTTTCGCATGTACACTCGCATTGGGTGTCACTACAGCCTCAGCGGGCCAGAAACCCTGCATTGCCATTGCCCCCCCTCAAGCCCAACTGGGACAAGGCGCCAGCGGGCAAGACGTATCCAGCCCGGTACAAAACATGCTGATTTCCTACCTCAGCGGCCCAATGCTTGAGGTGGTCGCCCTGCAGTCCCGGCTGCCAGCCCAGCTCGAAGCTGAGGCCAAGCAGTCCGGGTGCGATTACATACTTACCGCCGACGTGGACTATCAGAAAAAGAAGAGCTGGGGCAAGGCACTTTCCATCGGGGCCGGCGTGATCTCCTCGGCGCTGCCCTACGCCGGTGTGGGTGGAAGCATGGGTAGTTTTGTCGCCGCCACCACCGCGGCCAACGTGGCCAATACTGCCGCCAGCGTACAAATGCAACAGGAATCCATGGAAAAGCTGACGGCGGCTCAGGGGACCATCCGCAAAGGGGATTCCATTGCGCTTAACTACAAATTGAAGAGCATCACTAACGGCAAGCAAGTGGCTGGGAATGACTTTAATAACAAGGCTGAACAGGACGGCCAGGACCTGCTGATCCCGATGATCGAACAGACCGCCACCGAAGTATTCAACAAGGTCACCCAGTAAGAGCCACCCAATAACAGACCATGGGGCCCTCTGGGCCCTTCACCGGAAGACGCAATAGCGCTGCCACCTCAAAGGAATAGCGCTGTTTTCTACCCTCCACTTTACCCTTCCAGCATAAAGGTCACCGGGCCGTCATTGCACAGGCTCACTTGCATATTTGCGCCAAAAATTCCCGAAGCCACATCCGAATAGAGGTGCTCAGCCCTGCTCAGGAAATAATCGTAAAGCGCCTCTGCCCGCTCTGGCGGCGCGGCATTGCTGAACCCCGGCCGCAACCCCTTACCGGTATCGGCGGCCAGCGTGAACTGGGAAACAACCATCAGGCCACCGCCCATCTGCTGAAGGTTGAGGTTCATCCTGCCCTCATCATCGGGAAAGATACGGTAATTGAGCACCTTGTGAAGTAATCGGGTGGCAGCTACCTCATTGTCGCCGGCCTGAACGCCCAGCAACAGCAGGATACCCCGACCAATTTCACCCACTCTGTCGCCGTTGACCTCGACAGTGGCATAACTGACGCGCTGTATCAGTCCTAACATGATGCCCTCCCCCTACAGAACCTGGTTTGCTGGCGAGCCAGCCAGATAAGATCGCAGATTATCTGCTGCCAACGTGACCAAACGCTGCCTTGCCTCACGAGCCACCCATGCACTGTGGGGTGTGACAATCAGGTTGGGCAGATCGGGATTGAGCAGCGGATTGCCATCGACAGGGGGCTCTTCGGTGAGCACATCCACCCCCGCACCGGCAATCTCCCCAGCTTCCAACGCATCCGCCAGCGCCTGCTCTTCAACCAGACCACCTCTGGCACAGTTAATCAACAATGCCGACCGCTTCATCATGGCCAGCTCGCGCCGACCAATCAGGTGGCGGGTTTCCGCTGTGAGCGGGCAATGCAGACTGATCACATCGGCTTCGCGAAGCAATCTGTCCAGCGGTATGCGCGTGTCGCCGCCGCTCTGCCGCCATGGCAGGGAGGCGATATCCACCCGCATGGAAAATGCCCGGCCGATTTCGGCTACCCCCTGACCCAGTCGCCCGTATCCGATAATGCCGAGGGTCTTTCCCGCCAGCTCTGAAACCGGATAGTTCAGCAGACAAAAGGTAGAACTGTTGGCCCAACGCCCATCCAGTGCGGCAATATTGTAATCAGCCAGACGCGTTGTCAGCGCCAGAATCATGGCCCAGGTGTGCTGGACCACCGAACCGGTACCATAGCCAGTCACATTGGTGACTACCACACCACTCGCCGTCGCAGCACTGATGTCCACCACATTGGTGCCGGTGGCCAGCACACCGATATAACGCAGCTCGGGAGTCAGATCCGCCGGCCCGATCAGGACCTTATTGGTCAGCACCACGTCGACACCGGCGATGCGTTCGACGAGCTCTGCCGGCTCGGTATTGCCGTAGACTGCCCACGACAACGGCAGGTCCGTAATCGGTCGCAAATCCACATCCTCTGCTCCAAGGCTGTCGGCGTCGAGAATTACCCCTTTCATATTCGCTGCCCGAAAGTTATCTTGCCATCCAACGTCATGACACTGGAGTGTACCCGATGTCCCCGAAACCGCGCATCGTCATCACCTATTGTTCGCGCTGCCAGTGGCTTCTGCGCTCAGCCTGGCTGGCGCAGGAGCTGCTGACCACTTTT
>DDNV01000104.1:27309-28270 GCA_002341315.1 Cellvibrionales bacterium UBA2511 | reverse complement strand
CAAGGAGCTGCTGACCACTTTTGCCGATGATCTGGCAGAGGTTGCCCTGAGACCGGCAGATATCAGCGGCACCTTCGAAATTTTTCTCGATGAGCAGTCGCTCTGGGAGCGCACTCGGGACGGCGGTTTCCCGGAGGCAAAAATACTCAAGCAACGGGTGCGCAACCTGATTGATCCCGATCGCCCACTGGGCCATACCGACCGGTAAATACTTCACCAACGACTGACGTGCGGCGCGCCAGTTTCTTCTGGCATAATGTGCCGCTTATGCCTATCCACCAGAAGAATAAGGAACACCCATGTCAGCAAGGTTACTGAGCATTTACCAATCCATCGTTCTTCGACATCCTCTGGCTGTCTTGATAGCGGTACTGTTGTTGGCAGTGGGCATGGCTTTCGGGTTGCCGAACTTCAAGTTGGACGCCTCTGCTGACTCCTTAACGCTGGAACACGACACAGACCTGGATTACTACCGAAAAACACTGCAACACTACGGTAGCAGTGACTTTCTGGTGGTCACCTACACCCCCAAAGAGGGGGACCTTTTTGACGATGCGTCGCTGGCTACGCTGGCGGAAATTCGCGATGAACTGAAGCAAATTGAGGGCGTCGCCAATGTTACCTCCATGCTCGACGTTCCCCTGCTCTACAGCCCCAAGGTCAAGATATCCCAACTCAAGGATGAGCCTCGCACGCTCATGGACGAAGACACCAACCGAGATATGGCCCGCAAGGAATTTCTCGAAAGTCCCATCTATCGCAACCTGATTCTCAGCCCGGATGGTCAAACCACGGCGCTGCTGGCCACCATGGAGCTGGACCGGAAATACCTCGATCTGGTTCGCAAACGGGACGCTCTGCGACTGAAGCGGGATACCGAAGGCCTGACACCAGAGGAAGAAATCGAGCTGGAACAGGTGAGCGAAGAATTCCTCAACTACCGCACCGAGCGCGCTGCCAT
>DDNV01000104.1:19167-27215 GCA_002341315.1 Cellvibrionales bacterium UBA2511 | reverse complement strand
CATTGAGCACCAAAGGGTGGATGAGGTGCGTGAGAAAATGGCGGCCTTTGAGGACCGCGCAGAACTGTTCCTCGGTGGACCCAGTATGATTACCGCCGACATGATTGACTTTATCAAAAGCGATCTGCGAATTTTTGGCACAGGTATTGTGCTGTTTATTATCCTGACCCTGGCCATCATTTTCCGGCAAATTCGCTGGGTCGTTCTGCCACTGCTGACCTGTCTGCTATCGGTGGAAATCATGCTCGGTTACCTGAGCTGGATTGACTGGCGGTTGACCGTGATCTCTTCGAACTTTGTAGCGCTACTGCTGATCATCACCCTGGCGCTGACCATTCATCTGATTGTTCGCTACCGCGAAATCCTGGCAGAATTTCCTGAGCGCAGCCAAATGGAACTGGTCAGTGAAACCGTCAATTACATGGCCCGCCCCTGCCTGTACACCGTGCTCACCACCGTGGTGGCCTTTGTCTCCCTTGTGGTCAGTGACATCCGACCAGTAATCGATTTTGGCTGGATGATGACCATGGGTATTACCCTGGCACTGGTGCTGGCATTTCTGGTGATTCCCGCCGGCATGATGCTGCTCGGCAAGGGCCATAACAACGACAGTGGTGACAACTCCGCCGCCTACACCCTGTATTTTTCACGGTTCACCGAAAATCATGGCGGGCTGGTGCTGGGCCTGGCCTTGCTGGCCGCCGTGATCAGCGGCTGGGGCATCTCCCAGTTGCAGGTGGAAAACCGGTTTATAGACTATTTCCGCTCTGACACCGAGATTCATCAGGGGCTTTCCGTTATCGACGAAAAGCTCGGGGGCACCACCCCGCTGGATATTATTCTCGATGCACCCAAAGCCGCCCCACCCGCCACCAGCGGCAATGGTGCCGATGACGAAGACCCATTTGCCGAAGCAGATCCATTTGCTGAGGAGGATCCTTTCGGTGAAACCGATCCTTTTGCCGATGACAGCAGTTCCGGCAACCAGGCTGCGACCACCAGTTACTGGTTCACGGGAGTCGGCATTCAGAAGATTAACAAGCTACATGATTACCTCGAGTCACTTCCTGAAGTGGGCAAAGTCAATTCGCTGGCAATGATCACCGACGTCGCCGAAGACCTGATGGGGCATCGCCTGAACGATCTGGAACTGGCCTTTCTGCGCAACAGTCTGTCCCGGGACAATGCCGAATTTCTGGTTGACCCCTACATTGACGACGAACTGAGCCAGGCCCGCATTACCCTGCGAATCCGGGAAACCGGTGGCGAGTTGAAACGACCGGAACTACTGGAAAATATTCGCCAGTTTGCCGTGAATGAGTTGGGATTGCAGGAGGATCAGGTGCATCTGACCAGCCTGCTGGTGCTCTACAACAATATGCTGCAAAGCCTGTTCCGCTCCCAGATTTTGACCCTGGGGGCCGTTTTTATCGGCATCATGGGCATGTTTCTTGTGCTGTTCCGCTCATTGTCGATTTCCCTCATTGCCATCCTGCCGAACATGCTTGCCGCCACCGTGGTACTGGGCGGTATGGGGCTTGCCAGAATCCCCCTGGACATGATGACCATTACTATCGCGGCCATCACAGTGGGTATTGGTGTGGATCACGCGATTCACTACATCACCCGTTTCCGGCGGGAGTTTGCCGTGGATCGCGACTACATCGCCACCATGCACCGGGCCCATGCCAGTATTGGCCGGGCACTGTTTTACACGGCCATCACCATTATCATTGGTTTCTCCATTCTGGCCCTGTCGAACTTCATTCCTTCCGTCTACTTCGGCCTGCTCACCGGTTTGGCCATGCTGGCGGCGCTGCTCGGCTCTATGACGTTACTGCCAAAACTGATTCTGACATTCAAGCCGTTCGGCAAGTAACAAGGGCCCTTTAAAAACCGCAACAGCTTATGGCCTGTTGCGGTTTTTGACCCTATCGCCAGGTTCCCTGCTACACTTTTTGGAAAACAACCTGTCAGCGCAAGTCTTCTGGAGATCATTCCAACTATGCCGTTTCAACCCTGGGAACTGGTGGCCGGACTGGGTATTTTCCTTTACGGGATGATGATTCTGGAACAGGCGTTGCGCACACTCGGCACCCGCGCCTTCCGCCACGTACTGAGGGATTACACCAATACGCCGGTACGCGGTGTCATGATGGGCATCGTCAGCACGGCCTGTCTGCAGAGCAGTTCCATGGTCGGTCTTATCGTGCTGGCCTTTGTGGGGGCAGGAATCCTCACTATGGCCAACGCTCTGGGGGTCATTTTCGGTGCCAGCCTGGGCACCACCTTCACCGGATGGATTGTCGCCACCATCGGTTTCAAACTCAGTCTCACAGAATATGCCATGCCGCTACTGGCCGTGGGGACACTCGGCACCGTCTTTATCAGCTCGGAACATCGGCGCCACAGTCAAGCCAGATTGCTGCTCGGACTGGGACTGCTGCTGATGGGGCTCGATTTCATGAAAACCAATATGGGGACACTGGCCGAGCAGAGTATTCCCGGAGTATTTGCCGATTACCCGATTCTGTTCTACGCGCTGGGCGGCCTGTTATTTACAGCATTGGTTCAATCCAGCTCAGCCACCATGATGATTGTACTGAGCGCAATTCACGCCGAGGTTATGCCGCTCACCACCGCGGCAGCCATCATGGCAGGCGCAAATCTGGGCACCACCGTCACGGTCGTTCTCGGCAGCTTGAAGGGCTCGCCGGACAAACACCGGGTGGCGCTGGCCCACTTTATCTTCCACCTGCTGTCCACCCTGATCGGGCTGGTATTTTTGTACCCGACCCTGCAGCTGATTAGCGATATCCTCACGGTACAGGACCCAATGTACGCGGTGGTGCTGTACCACTCGCTATTCAACCTGTTTGCGATTCTTCTGTTTTTGCCTTTTATCTCACCGTTCGCCCGCTGGCTGCAAAACCGCTTTGCCGACGAGGATGGCAGTGGCTGTCAATTCATCACCAAGGTTCCGGCCAGCGTCAGCGATGCCGCCAGTGAAGCCATTCACCAGGAAGTGATCCGGCTGTTTTACCGGGTCATCCTCCTCAATCTTCGGGTGCTGAAAATACGCCCGCAAGAACTGCTACAGGAATACGAGGGCTATCGGGTATATCGTGAAATCAGTCTCAAAAACCCCAGCTACGATGACCAGTACGCGGATATCAAACACACCGAGCAGCAAATCCTGCACTATGCCAACAGAGTCTTGCAGGAAAAGGCCAGTAGCGATGAAGCACAGATTGTGTCCGGGCTGTTGCACGCGGCCAGGGATATGGTCTTCAGCGCCAAAAGCTTCAAGGACATACGCCTCAACATCGTGGAATTGCGGATGCAGTCCGACGATGAAGAAATGATAGAAACCATCCGCCACGATACCCGGGCCATTTACCGGCACCTGCTCAACCTGCTGGAAAAAACCGACCTCATACTGGTTGCCGAAAAGCGCGAGCAACTGGACACTGAAATCAATCTGTCCCACGACCGTCTCCATCAAATGATTACCCGCTACAGCGATGGCGATGGTATCGGGGTCCCCCTCTCGACACTACTCAATGTCAACCGGGAAATCCTGGTATCCAATCAGATGCTGGCAACCGCTGTCAGGGATCTGGTCGAGGCCAGGTAGCCACCAGAATCCCATTTGGCAATTTGCCACTCATGCCCCGTTTGCCACCCCACGAGCAACTGACTATAGTCGTGAGCAAACTTCTAAAGATGGAGAACCTAACGGATGAAAACACGTGCAGCGGTCGCTTTTGGCGCAGGCAAACCCCTCGAAGTGGTTGAAGTTGACCTGCAGGGACCGAGAGCCGGGGAAGTGCTGGTGGAGATCAAGGCCACTGGCGTTTGTCACACCGATGCCTTCACCCTCTCCGGCGATGATCCGGAAGGTGTTTTCCCGACCATCCTCGGTCACGAGGGCGCCGGGGTTGTGCTGGAGGTGGGCGCCGGGGTTAAAAACCTCAAGCCCGGCGATCACGTGATTCCCCTATACACCCCGGAATGCCGGGAATGCGATTTCTGCCTCAATCCCAAAACCAATCTCTGTCAGGCTATCCGAAGCACCCAGGGTCAGGGGTTGATGCCCGATGGCACCAGCCGGTTTTCCCTCGACGGGCAACCCCTGCTTCACTACATGGGTTGCTCCACCTTTGCCAACTTTACCGTGCTGCCGGAAATTGCTCTGGCGAAAGTCCGCGAGGACGCGCCCTTCGAAAAAATCTGCTACATCGGCTGCGGTGTGACCACCGGTATCGGTGCGGTGGCCTTCACCATGAAAGTGGAACCGGGCTCCACCGTCGCCGTATTTGGTCTCGGCGGTATCGGCCTCAATGTCATTCAGGGTGCCAGAATGGTTGGCGCCACACGGATCATCGGCATCGACCTGAATCCCGCCAAGGCTGCGCTGGCAAAACAGTTCGGCATGACCGATTTCGTCAACCCGTCAGAGGTGGATGATGTAGTTGGACATCTGGTGGAAATCACCGGCGGCGGGGTGGATTACAGCTTCGAGTGCATTGGCAATGTCAACGTCATGCGCCAGGCTCTGGAGTGCTGTCACAAAGGCTGGGGAGAGAGCTGTATCGTCGGGGTCGCCGGCGCCGGCAAGGAAATTGCCACGCGCCCGTTTCAGTTGGTCACCGGGCGTTCCTGGCGCGGTACTGCTTTCGGCGGCGCACGGGGACGCACCGATGTACCCAAAATTGTCGACTGGTACATGGATGGCAAAATTGACATCGACTCGCTGATCACCCATACCATGCCGCTGGACGACATCAACCGGGCTTTCGACCTGATGCATGCCGGTGAGAGCATTCGCTCGGTGATACGCTACTAGAAAGAGATCCGACCATGGAACAAATCGGCGCCCATCGCTGTTTCGACGGCCAGCAGCTCCGCTTCCGGCACCGGGCGGATTCGGTCCACTGTGACATGACATTCTCCATTTACCTGCCACCCCAGGCGGACCAGCGGGCTGTACCGGCACTGTATTGGCTGTCCGGCCTGACCTGCACGGATGAAAATTTTGTCCTCAAGGCGGGGGCGCAACGCTATGCGGCAGAATACGGTATCGCGCTGATAGCGCCGGACACCAGCCCCCGAGGTGAAGGGGTGCCCGATGATCCGGCAGGCGCCTATGATTTTGGTCTGGGCGCTGGATTTTATCTCAATGCCACCCGGCGGCCCTGGGACAGGCACTACCGTATGTACGATTATGTCGTGGATGAGCTGCCTCACCTTATCAATCACCATTTTCCAGTGGATAACGAAAAAATCGCCATATCCGGCCACTCCATGGGGGGCCACGGTGCGCTGACCATCGCCCTG
The DNA here is from genome assembly GCA_002341315.1 of Cellvibrionales bacterium UBA2511. Classification (GTDB taxonomy): domain Bacteria; phylum Pseudomonadota; class Gammaproteobacteria; order Pseudomonadales; family Porticoccaceae; genus Porticoccus. The sequence goes on along the minus strand of DDNV01000104.1, from coordinate 21,875 downwards.
AAAAACCCCGACCGCTATCGCTCGGTATCGGCATTTGCACCGGTCTGCTCCCCCATGCGCTGCCCCTGGGGCGAAAAGGCCCTCGGCACTTACCTGGGGGATGACCGGGACGGCTGGCGACAGTACGACAGCTGCGAACTGATCAGGCAGGCACCCCACCACCTCCCCATGCTGGTCGACCAGGGTCAAGCAGATGACTTTCTCGACTCACAACTGAAACCCCATCTGCTGGCCGAGGCGGCGCAACAGGCGGGGTACCCGCTGGATATTCGCTATCGACCGGGTTACGACCACAGCTATTTCTTTATCAGCTCCTTTATCGGTGATCACCTCCGTTTTCACGCCCGACACCTCTAACCTCACAGAAATAAAGATTTTCCACCGGCATCCTACAATTTCATTGAATACTGTTTATTTATACAGTATTTTGGCGTGATGAAAACATCCCTTTTGATGCCGACCGCCACTGACCGCTGCATACCCCTATTTGGCGCAACGGTAAGCGCGGGCTTTCCAAGCCCCGCAGACGATTTTGTCGAGAGGCCACTGGATATTCACAACTATCTGGTAAAACATCCGGCTGCCACATTCTTTGCCCGTGCCGAAGGCGATTCAATGACCGGCTTCGGTATTTTCAGTGGCGACCTGCTGGTGGTAGATCGCGCCCTGCAACCCCAACATGGCGATGTGGTGATCGCCGCCATCGACGGTGAACTGACCTGCAAGGTACTGGATCTCAACGAGCGGTTACTGCGCGCCGGCAATCTTCGCTACCCCCCGATCGAGCTGCATGACAATACTGAATTGATCATTGAGGGGGTCGTCGTCCACTCCGTGCGCCATCACCGATGTTTGCGCTAGTTGACTGCAACAGCTGCTACGCCAGTTGTGAGCAGATTTTTCGACCGGACCTGCGCAACAAGCCAGTGGTAGTCTTGAGCAATAACGACGGCTGTGTGATTGCCCGCTCAAAGGAGGCCAAGGCGCTCGGCATTCCCGACCTGCAAGCCTATTTCAAAATCCGGCCGTTGCTGGAGCGGCACAAGGTCCATGTATTTTCCGGTAACTTCCGGCTCTATGGCGATATATCCCGCCGGGTGATGGACAGCCTGCGCCATTTCAGCCCGAACATAGAAATTTACAGCATTGATGAAATGTTTCTGGACCTGGCAGGCATGGATCTGCCGTTGCAACCGTACGGCCTGACCATCAAACGGGCTCTCTGGCAACAGGTGCGCATGCCGGTCAGTGTCGGCCTGGCACCCAGCAAGACACTGGCGAAACTGGCCAACTACGGCGCAAAAAACATCCCGGGGTATGACGGTGTCTGTCTGCTGGACAGACCCGGAAAATGGCAGTGGTTACTGCGCCAGGTACCGGCTACCAAAGTATGGGGTATTGGCTCACGACTCGGTCAGAAGCTGGCCGGAATGGGTATTCACAGCGCCGGGGAACTGGCCGACAGCAATCCGAAAATGATCCGTCAGTGCTTCAATGTCTGTGTCGAGCGCACCGTGGCAGAGCTAAACGGCACTTCCTGCATGGCGCTCGAAGAGGTGCCAGCCGACAAAAAGCAGATTTACTGCACGCGGTCTTTCGGTCGGAAACCCACCACGATGGAACCTCTGCTGAAGGCGGTCAGTCTCTATGCCAGCAACGCGACGGAAAAATTGCGCAAGCAACGGCATCTGGTCCGGACCATCCAGGTTTTCATCCATACATCGCCCCACCAGCCTGACTACTACAGCAATAGCACCGTGGTACAGCTGCCCTTTGACACCGACGACAGCCGGCTGATCGCCGCTCATGCCAGACAGGCAGTGCGGGCCATCTACCGGCCGGGGTATGCCTATCTGAAAGCCGGGGTCGGCCTGATTGAACTGATATCACGCAAACATCAACAGGCCGATATCTTCCAGAATCATCAAAATTCCCACACGGACATACTGATGCAGACGCTGGATGCCATCAACCGGCGCTATGGTCACGGTGCCGCTTTTCTCGCCAGCGCAGGGCGGAGTCAGGGCTGGCCGATGCGCCAGCAGTACTGCTCACCGGCCTACACGACCCGCTGGCATGATCTGCCCGTTATCCGAACCTGACGCCACTGACCTCAGGCGACCCGGCCTATTTTCCAGGAACCGCGACCCCGGTCCGTTTCGTGCCACAACTGGTCACTGAGGGATGCCACCGTCTCGGTACAGCCATCATAAATCCAACGCGCCAGTGCCGTGGCGACATCGGGGTAACCGATGCGGGGCGCCACCGGCTCGCAATCAAACCAGAACGCCAGAGCGGCGCGGTCAATGCGGTCCTCAATGGCAGCGTAACCGAGCTGCTCCAGGGCAGCAGCATTGGCCAGTTGTTCTATCTGTCCGCGGAGCGGCTTGGCCATAATCCGTTTGCCAAGCTGCAGGGCTTCACTGATCAATTCAAATCCCGCATTACAGATTACCCAATGGCTGTCGATCAGATCCTGCTGAAAACCGTCCCGACTCAGCGGACGGGTATGCAAATGACCATCGTCACGCCAACGTTGACCCGGGGCGTAAATGTAAAACTCATAGTGGGGAAACTGGCGAAACAGCGGCAAAAGTGCATCCTGATCTTCAAACGGCAGATAAACCAGCACACGCCTTTCCGTATCTCCCCGGGAGGCAAGGCCGTGCACAAGATCTACAATCGGCGGCAATATCGGCTGATCAAAA
>DDNV01000104.1:7686-19106 GCA_002341315.1 Cellvibrionales bacterium UBA2511 | reverse complement strand
GGCAATATCGGCTGATCAAAATGGTGCCAGTGCAGACCCACCGGAATGGTGACTGGCGCAAACCGTTGCAGGATCGTACGACTCAGCAAGTTTCCGCCACGCAGAGGAACCGGAAAAGAGAACGCGTATTGGTGGCCAATACCGACACAGGGAATACCCTGGCGACGCGCTGCTCTGGCAGTGACTGGCTCGTAGTCACTGATCACCAGATCGTAGCCTGTCAGATCCAGCGCCCTGATATCCCGGTGCAACGTCAGCAGACTGGCATGCTGCAAAGTTTTCAGCGGTTGCAGTTGCCCGGCACTGGTATGGAAGGTCAGTCCGCGCCGACACTGGAAATCATCAAACGGCGCCATGTCAAAGTACGCATCCCGCGGCCTGCCGGAAAACAACCAGTCCACCTGGACATCCGGATAATGATCAAGCGCTCTGGCCATCGCCCGGGCGCGGGAAAGATGCCCATTACCCGTGCCCTGCACACCGTAGAAAATTCTCATAACAACAAACTGCCCGTTAATTGCAGGGCAACCCAGGCAAGGCTGCCACCAAGCAGAGCGCCGGCCAGCGTATCCAACGGAAAATGAACGCCCAGTATCACTCGGGACAGGGCCACTAACGCCGCCCAGCCATAAAGGTAGCCCGCGATGCCAACAGGTGGCAGAAGTATAGTCAGTGCGGTGGCGACCAGAAATGCACCCGAGGTATGCCCGGAGGGGAAACTGAATTCATCCGATGCCGTAATCACGCTTTGGTAACCGGGAATGGCCCGTGGCGGCCGGTTGCGCCTGAAGCTGTTTTTCAGCACGTAATAGCTGACCCGTTCAATGGTAAAGCCGACTGTCAGCACAATCAGTAACTGTACCGCCAGGGGGATCGAGAACAGTGCCGCCAGTGCGGGGACTGCAGGATAGAGCCAGCCATCGGCACTGCAAGAGACCAGACGGGCAAACCTTCGAATGCCCTTGCGGGTATTCCACTGCACAATACGCAAAAAAGTGGCAACATCGAGCAAGTGGAGTGTTTGTAGCGCTTTTGGTGTTGTCATAAATCACACATTAGGCAGCCCGTGTGACAACCACATGAACGAAATATGACCATCCTGTGAAACAGATTGCCTGTCACAACTTTGCAGCTGGTAAAGTGTCAAAATAAAACGTAGTGGACGATTTGAGGGTTGATATGGGGATCACAGGCATCAGACAGGCGGCACTGATGGCACTGGTTATGGTTGCTGTGCAGACACAGGGGCAGACTGTCTACAAATCCGTCGATATCAACGGCAACGTGGTTTACAGCGATGCGCCGCTGGAAAATGCCGTGCTGGTGGAGACCATGACCCTGCCGGACACTGCCGGAAAAGATGGCGTTCAAGATGAAGCGGACGCCCGCATCGAACAGATGGCCAACACCACGGAACGCCTGCAACAGGACCGGGAAAAAAGAACCCAGGCCCGCAGAGAGGCTGAAGAGGCCATGATACCCAAACAATTGACCACACCACCGGTGATCTACCGGGAAGAGCACTACTACAACAATTATTACCCCTATTACAATCGCCACCCCTACCGTCCTTTCTGGCAAAAACCCCAGCGGTATCCCCCACGCTATCGCAGTGGTGAGCGTTACAATAACGACAGCCTACTGGTGCCGAAATCAAAACTGCTGACACCCTCCCCACATCAATGAGAAAATCCCGGCCCGGTTCTGATCGCACCAGAACTCACTCAGGATCATCGCCACTTGCCGGAACCTAGCAAACCATGACAGAAACCACCAGACTGCCAATTTTTCCGCTGACGCAGCCGCTTTTTCCGGGCACGACGCTCAATCTACAGATTTTTGAGCAGCGCTATCTGCGGATGATCACCGAGTGTTTTAAAAAAGAGCAGCCCTTCGGGATCGTACCCATACTGGAGGGGTCAGAAGTCGGCGCAGTGCCCAGAGTCTACCCTTGGGGGGTCATTGCCGAGATTATCGATTGGAGCCAACTTGAAAACGGCCTGCTGGGTATCATGATCCGCGGCAATCAACGGTTTCAGTTACTCAATAGCGAGTCGGAACAGGATGGTCTGGTCACCGGTATTGTCCGGTTCTGCCCCCCGGACGAGCCACTTGAACTGGACGATTCAACGGCGGATCTGCTCGATCTGCTGATGGCGCTGGCGGAAGGTGACCCGATCGCCCAGCAAGAAACGTCTGTCGCCCCCCAGGATGCCAATGCACTGGGCTGGCAACTGGCCCGCCTGCTGCCCATAGAACCGGAGCTGCGAATCAGTCTGCTGGAGCTGAATGATCCGGGGGAACGCCTGCAACAAATTCGCAACTGGCTAATCACAATGAGCCAGAGCTAGCCGCCCAACTAACCAGCCACACCGGCCCACAAGTGGCTGACAAGGGCTGGCAATAATTCGTCACAGGGCAAGGTCAGCTTCAGGGACGCCAGCTCATCCGCCCGGGTTTTGCCCTGATTGATCACCGCAATCGGTTTGCCCTGCGCCACGGCCCAGCGACAAAAACGGAACCCGGAATAAACCATCAGGGAAGAACCCACCACCAACAGGGCCTCGGCACGCTGAAGTTCTGCGGCCGCCTCGGCAACCACCTGCTGCGGCACCGTACCGCCAAAAAACACCGCATCCGGCTTGAGAGTACCCCCGCAAGATTGGCATTCGCACACCTGTAGCGCTGAATAATCCAGCTCGTCCAGCTCCGCGTCACCATCCGGCCCAACCTCCCCCACCTGTTGTGCAAAAGGACGGTTGTGCTGCTCCAGCCAACGCTGAATGTCTTCCCGGTGAAATAACGCATCACAGCCCAGGCAACGCACACGGTCAATCCGACCATGAAGGTCTATCACGCGACGACTTCCTGCCCGCTGATGTAACCCATCCACATTCTGGGTCACCACTGAACGAATCATACCCAGCGCTTCCAGCGCAGCCAGGGCAAAGTGTGAAGGACTGGGGCTGGCATCACGCATAAAGCGCCAGCCCACCATATTGCGGGCCCAGAAGCGTTGCCGGGTGCCGTGGTTATTGAGGAAATCCCCATGCTGTACCGGTGGCCTGCGCTGCCATTGCCCCTCATTGTTCCGGTAAGTCGGTACGCCCGATGAGGCACTGATACCGGCACCACTCAATACCAGCAAGTCCGGGTAACGGTGTACGAAATCAGCCAACAGCTGCAGAGGTTCATTGCCCATCATGGTGACTGATTGTGCCCCGGTTTTACGATTGTCGCCAATCGTCGTCTATTGCGCCTGTCGAATAAAAATTATCACTGGATCACCAGGACTTATCAGTCCTGCAACGATATAATACGCGGTCCTGAAATCACCGCACTGAATGACATGGATCTCAAAGCATACATGCAACAACTTGGGCAGCAGGCCAGAATCGCATCCCGGGCCATTGCCGCCGCCTCCACCGAGACAAAAAATGCTGCTCTACTGGCCATTGCCGAAGCCCTTGACAACAACCGGGCCAACGTCCTGAGGGCCAATGCGTTCGACATGCAAAACGGCCGCGACAATGGTCTGGATGCCGCACTACTGGATCGGCTCGAGCTGAATGATGCCCGTGTGGATGCCATGATCGAGGGCCTTCGTCAGGTCGCCGAATTGCCCGACCCTATCGGAGTTATCAGCGACAGAGAAACCCGCCCGAGCGGTATTGAAGTGGCCAGAATGCGCGTCCCCCTCGGCGTTGTAGGCATCATTTATGAATCCCGTCCCAATGTCACGGTGGATGCCGCCAGCCTCTGCCTAAAGTCTGGCAATGCCACTATTCTCCGTGGCGGCAGTGAGGCCATTGAATCCAATCGGGCCATTGCCGACTGTATCCGGAAGGGACTCGCCAGCACCGGACTTCCCGAAACCATCGTGCAAGTGATTGAGGTCACCGACCGGGCCGCAGTGGGCGAACTGATCACCATGACCGACTCTGTGGACGTGATTATCCCCCGTGGTGGCAAGGGCCTGATTGAACGGATCAGCCGCGAAGCACGGGTGCCTGTAATCAAGCATCTCGATGGCATTTGCCATGTCTATATCGACGATAAAGCCGACCTGGAGATGGCGTTCAACATTGCCATGAATGCCAAAACCCACCGCTACGGCGTCTGCAACGCCATGGAAACTTTGCTGGTGGCAAAGGCAGTGGCCAGCGAAATTCTGCCCAGACTGGCAGAGGCCTATCGGGCCAAGGGCGTCGAGCTGCGCGGCTGCGAGCAGACCTGTGCCATTATCGACTGTCCACCTGCCACTGAAGAGGATTGGCATACGGAGTATCTTGCACCCATTTTGTCCATCAAGGTGGTCGCAGACATGGATGAGGCAATGGCACATATCGCCCGCTATGGCTCCCATCACACCGAGTCCATCGTGACGACCGATGACAGCCGCAGCAGCCGTTTCCTGGCAGAAGTGGATTCCAGCTCTGTCATGGTCAATGCCTCCACACGCTTTGCCGACGGCTTTGAATACGGGCTGGGTGCGGAAATCGGCATTTCCACAGACAAAATTCATGCACGCGGCCCGGTGGGCCTCGAAGGACTCACCTCACAGAAATGGGTCGTGTTCGGCCACGGCGAAATTCGCCAATAGGAGCACTGCCGGGATATGCCCCAACCTTCTGCACAACAGCACGGTATTGGTCTGTTTGGCGGCACCTTTGACCCGGTACATATCGGTCATCTCCGCACCGCACTGGAACTGAAAAATGCCCTGGCACTTGCCGAGATGAGGCTAATGCCAAGCGCCCAGCCACCCCATCGCACACCACCTCTGGCTTCACCGAAGCAGAGAATGGCCATGCTGCAACTGGGCCTCATCGACGAACCGGGCCTGGTGGCCGACGACCGCGAACTGCGTCGGGATGGCCCCTCCTATACCGTGGACAGCCTGATCGAGCTGCGCCTTGAAATCGGACCGGAAGTGCCGCTGTGTCTGTGTATCGGCATGGATGCGCTGCTGACCATCAATCAGTGGCACCGCTGGCGGGAACTGACTGACTTTGCCCATCTGGTGGTGGCCGCCAGGCCCGGCTGGCATCTGCCTGACTCGGGTGAAGTGTGGGATTTTGTCAATGGACGCCGCATCCACCAAACAGGCGAACTGCAGACGACGGCGGCCGGCAGCCTGTTGATTCGGGAAATGACGCTGCTACCCATTTCCTCCACCGGGATTCGGCAGGCACTGCAGCGGGGGGAATCCATCCGCTATCTGGTACCAGACGGCATTATTGATTACATTAACCAAAACCAGCTGTATTAACCAACAGGGTATTCAATGAGCAAAAAATTGATCGATATCGTGGTCAGCGCCCTCGAAGATATCAAGGGCAAAGACATCGTTACTATGGACGTCAGTGATCTGACCGATGTCATGGACCAGATTGTGGTCGCCAGCGGCACCTCAAGCCGCCAGGTCAAATCCCTTGCAGATAACGTCGTGGAAGACGCAAAAAAAGCGGGCTTTCAGCCGATCGGTGTCGAAGGAATGGACACCTCGGAATGGGTGCTGGTGGATTTTGGCGATATCGTGGTACATGTCATGCTCCCCGAGACCCGTCTTTTTTACGAGCTGGAAAAACTCTGGTCCGTTCGCCCCGGCAGCCCAAGAGTCAGCGGCGAGGAATAAAGTCCGATGCGACTGAGGGTCCTTGCCATCGGCACAAAGATGCCCGACTGGGTGGAATCCGGCTGCAATGAATACCTCAAGCGGCTGCCCCCGGAACTGCGAATCGAGGTGGTCGAGTTGCCCCTTGGCAAGCGGGGCAAGGGGGCCGACATCCAGCGCGCAATCCTGCGGGAAGGCGAAGCGATGCTGAAAGCTATCGGCGAGCGGGACCAGGTCATCGCACTGGAGGTTCAGGGCAAATCCTGGAGCACGGGGGATCTGGCTGTCAACTTGCAACACTGGCAGGGTTCCGGCGACAACGTCAGCCTGCTGGTCGGTGGTCCCGACGGCCTGGCACCGACGTGTCTGGCAAGGGCAGATAGCCGCTGGTCACTTTCCCCCCTGACGCTGCCCCACCCCCTGGTGCGTGTGTTACTGGCGGAACAGCTCTACCGCGCCTGGAGCATCAATGCCGGGCATCCCTACCACCGTTAATCAGCACCGCTGACCCCCGGCACTCTGCAGAACCGGTCGCGTGCAACCGGGTTTTCTGTCAGGCAGATTGGTTCACGAAGGCGATGCCCCGGCCTGCCGAACCAGCACCAGCAGAATCTGCGCCAGGGCTGCGCGTGTCATCTCCAGTGGCATGAACGGGGTTTCCGGCCACTGACGTCGAACCTGTATCGGCAGTGGCGGAATGTGAACAAAGCCGCAGGCAAGGCCGGAGCCATTTTGCTGTGCCCAGTGCAGCGTCTGGTAGAGCAACTGATTACACAGATGGTTGCCCGCATGGTTCGATAGCGCCGCCGGAATTCCCTGTCGATTGAGCCGTTCTATCATCGCTTCCTGTCCCGGCAGGGTACTCCAGTAAGCTGCCGGGCCATCGATTTCAATCCTTTCCCCACGCGGCTGACAGCCCTCAATATCCGGGGAATCAAAATCCCTCAAATTGGTGGCCAATCGTTCCAGATTAACTTTATTGCGGCCCCGTGCCTGACCAGTGAAGACACAGAACTTCGGCTGACAGGCAGCTATTTCCGCCAACACTGCCTCGCGCAGACCAGCGATACTCAGGGGCAGAACGGCAAAATGAAGTCGTGGGCGAAGGGGTAGCAATTGCTGAGGCAAGTCATCCCGCAGAGAGGACACCAGTGCTGCTGAGGCATTGACTTTATCGTGACCGGCATCGAAACCCGTGACCAGTATCGACATGGCAAGAAACCTGCAAGTCCGTCCCGCGACGCGGGGTTACTGTTGCTCGTCAGGGATAAACAGGAGCGCATCGGAGTTGATGCAATAGCGCAACCCGGTGGGTTTCGGGCCATCCTGAAACACATGTCCAAGGTGCTCACCACAGGCGGACAGCACTTCAACGCGCTTGCCCATCCATGACCAGTCATCCTCGAGCACAATATTGTCCAGCTTGTGTGATTTCCAGAAACTGGGCCAGCCAGTCTGGGAATCGTACTTGTGATCGGAGCGGAAAACAGGGATGCGACAACCCGCCGTCACATAGGTACCCTTTTGTTTGTTCTCCAGTAAAGCACCGGTGTAGGGACGCTCGGTACCTTTCTTCCAGAGAATTTTGTACTGGGCCGGCGTCAGTATTTTTTGCCAGACTGCCTTGGGGATGGTGTCCATATCTCGCCCCTCCTGAATCAACTGACGGGCTTGCTCAACACTCATTTCCGCGGCGGAAACCGCCAGGGGGAGAGCCATCAAAAATGCCATCAGTGCGCTTAAACCGATATTTTTCATGATACAGCCTGCAGTCTTTAGGATGAGGTTTTGACCACATCGAAGCGCCGGTGTTCATGAAGAGGCATGTTTTTTCGCAACTTGTTCAGATAAGCCAGATCTATATCTGCCGCCACCACCCCAGGCCCGGCATCCAGTTCCGCCAAGACCTGCCCCCAGGGGTCCACCAGAGCGGAACCACCCCAGGTCGGCCGCTTCTCATGAAACCGATCCCCCAGATTGGCACCGACCACATAACAGAGATTCTCCACCGCCCTGGCGCGCAACAGTAACTGCCAGTGCGCCTCTCCCGTCGCCGCTGTGAACGCCGAGGGAACCAACAGAATATCCGCTCCCCGGGCCGACAGATAACGGTACAGTTCCGGAAAACGGAGATCGTAGCAGACCGTTAATCCCAGTTTGCCGAAGGGACTGTCTACCACCACCGGTTCGCTGCCATGACGGTAGTCGTCAGATTCGCAGTAACGTCCCTGGCTATCGCCCACCTGCACATCGAACAGATGGATCTTCTGATAACTCGCCACTTCACTGCCATGTGCATCCACCACAAAACACATGGCCGCCGCACGCTGATCCGCTGACTGGGCAACAGGAATGGTTCCGCCCACAATCCAGACCTGGTGGCGTTTTGCCTGCTCCGCAAGAAACTGTCTGGCCGGGCCACTGGCATCCTGCTCATCGCGGGCAATCGCCGGCAGATCCCGACACCCCTGATAAGCGAAATATTCCGGTAGCACCAACAACTTTGCTCCCTGTTGGGCAGCCTGCTCTATCAGGGTCGCGGCCTGCTGTAAATTACCCTGCAAACTGCCCTGGTTGGTCATCTGAATGGCGGCAACACGACTCATTTTGCGCCCCCTTTATCACTGAATATTTTTTGCACCTTGACCGAGGGGTCATCCCACGGGCCAGTGATTCGATAGCTGATGCTGGACAGCTTGTCCACCTGCTTTTCAAACAACTTGCTGGTGATATACACCCCGGCTGCGGCGGGCAATCCACCAATCAATGCCGCCACCCAGGGCAGGTTGGTGCCCACCGGTAATGTGGTGACCAGCGACGCATCAATTTGCTCGGCAATCAGATCGGCACTACCGGCCATCTTGATCCGACCGGAGGGCATTTTGACCAGCAGCGGCGGATCAAACTGCATGGTGCCCTCATTAAAGACCAGACCACCCTGCAGCTCATCAAAACTCATGCCTTTTTCAAACAGATCCGAAAAATCCAGTTGTAGACGACGCAACCAGTTGTTGAAGTTGAACAACCCCACCAAACGAATTAATGCATTCGCCGTGCCAGAGGGCGATTTATAAAAACGACCGTTCTCCAGTTGCAGCGACATGGCGCCAGTCATCGTGGAGGGGGCTATCTCCCAAGGTTGGCCGAGCCAGTGCAGATCGGCAAAGAAGCGACCGGCCTCACTGTCCAGTGCCGGGGGGATACCCCAGTTCTCCATCACCTGACCCACATCACCCACACTGAACAGACCATCAAACTGTGTAGCGTAGATGCCATTCTTCAATGTCCAGAGTACCGAGGTATCGTAATCCATGCCCCCCAGTTGCAGCCCGAGCAGATTGGCATCAAGCGAGGAAATCAATACACCATCTGGCTGCGGTTCCGTCCTGAAGCTGACCCGCCCGAAGGTTCGCTCCCCCATGGCAAATTTTTTGATGGATAGTTGCATCAACGGGAACAGCGCCGGATCCAGACTCTCGTCTCCACCCCCAACCGCTTCCTGTTCGTGCACAGGGGCCGGGGTCGGCAAGGTCAGCCATTCCAGGTCCAGCAGAATCGGTGAGGACGGGGTACCGGGAATCAGCGCCTGGCCGGCAGCCTGTTTACTATCCAGCACCACCTGCCAGTCGCCCTCGTGAAGCCGGCCACTTCCCACCGCACGATCCACCGTTAGACCGGCCACCTCCAGTTCGTCAACACGCACATCAAACATCATCGTCAAGGCTGTTGGGGCACTGACGTTTTCACTGGTGAGCTCGGTAAAATAGGGCTGCCATTCGGTCAGGGAAAAACGGTCCAGCTTACCGGTAATACGGAATTGGCCAAGGCCGGGCAACTCTGCCTCATCGTCGTGAATGGCCAACAGGCCGCGCGACAGCACGCCATTCTTTTGTTGCAGATGGGCGCGAAGCCCACCATTGGCGGCAATGCGAATATCCAGTTCCTTTGCCAGCGTGACATCCACCTGAATCTCTTTCAAAGAGGTCTGAGTTTTACCGGCAGGTGTCGGCAAATCGATCCCGACGCCTTCCAACCGACTGTTGACCTGCAACCTGATGGAACTTCCGTCGTCCTCTAGGGGCAGCCAGATTTTCGCCTCAACGGGTGTCTTCCCCTGTAAAATCCGCGTCGATGACAGATTGATGAACCGGGCCAGCGCCGGCATGGCGAGCAGCCCCTCTACATCCAGAAGCAGGTCATCTTCACCGGTGGAGAGATTCGCAACCACCGATTCACCCCAGAATTTACCCGTCACCCCTTCGCCATATAACCCCTTACCATCGCGATAGGCGAGCGTGCCCTGCAATTGCTCAAAAGCAATGTCGCTGTCCGGCAGTGACAGACCACTGTTCTGCAAGGTAGCGTCAACGGTATAGGAGCCCTCGGCATTGTTGCCTGCGAGAGGAATCATCAGGTCAAGCGCCACCTCGCTCTGACCGGAGATATCCCAACCGGCCAAACCATCCACCCGGCCCCGCAACGGCGACTGGGCCAGCACCGCGACAGCATCGCCGGTTGTCCCACTGATATCGGCCTTGATCTGCAGTTGCTGCCCCCGGGCGGATGGTGCCGGTCGCAACTGGACGACACCGCGCTGAATAACCATGTTGCCGATACTGGCTGACCGAATCTCCGCATCCAGCTCGCCGTTATCCAGAGTGATCACCGAATCCAACTGCTCCAGTGGCAACCAGTCGGGCTGGAATTGCAGTTTGCCATTTTCAGTCTTCAAGTACAGCTGGATGGAGCGCGTACCCGGCCCGCCGCCCTCCAGCGGGCCTCGCCAGACAAACCCCACCTCAGGCAGGGCCATATCCGAAACAGATTCGTTAATCCACGCCAGCAACCCCGGCTCAAGGTTGTCCGGCAGATAGCGCGGCAGATACTTGGTGTGACTGTCCCGAATACCAAGCAACAGGGTCATCTCGGCTTTTGCGCCCGGTTCTCCGATGGGAATATCGAGATACAGGTGTGCCCGGCCAATGCCCTCTTCTCCCCCCATATCCAACCTGCCACTGGCAATTTTCAGGGCTTGGTTCGCCGCGTCCCAGTGCCAGCGCAGCTGGCCCCGGAAGCTGCTGTGCTCCATGTAATCATCAAATACCTGCGGGTAATGCATGGCGAAGCCGTTCTGGCTATCCAGCTCGAGCAGACCGCTGTCGTCGGTCGCTTCAATATACCCATTGATCTGACGACTGGCCGGCGAGCCCCGCCAGGACGAAATGGCCACATCGTCAAGATTGGCGCGCAATTTCATTGTTGTCTGGCCGTCATCGAGCAGCAGGTCCAGGTGTGCATTGCGCAGTGAACCGGCAGGTTGCAACTTGTCGAGCGCTTCAAGCACAGAAGCCTGCGCCAGACCGGTTTTTGCCAGGATGTCGTCCACCAGGGATAAATTGATCTGGCTCGCCGCCACCGATCCCTCACCCCAACCGGCACCGACCTTTTGCAGGTAATTGATCGTCAGCGGCTCAATCGCGAGCTCGCCCCACTCGAAGTGGAGGTCTTGCAGACGCAATCCCCAGTTGTCACCGGGCTTGAACCAGCCGGTCAGGTCGGTGCTGAAACGGGTCAGAGGCTCGACATCTTCTACCCAGTTCAAAGGTATTTCTGCGGCGGAAAGATGACCTTTCAGCATCGCCAAACCACCATCCTGTATGTCGATCCAGATCTCGCCCTCAATATCCGTACTGATATCGCCGACACGATCTACTGCTTCCGGGAACCACCCCTTGGCCAGGGCGCTAAGGGAGCCGCTGAAGTCGATACGGTTGATTTTCAGGTAGGCCGATGCACTGAAATC
>DDNV01000104.1:0-7540 GCA_002341315.1 Cellvibrionales bacterium UBA2511 | reverse complement strand
CGCCGATGCACTGAAATCGTCCATGTCCCGGTGGTCGCCCCGGGCCTCCACAATCAACTCTGCCACCGGAGCGTGCCCCGCCAGGCTCAATCCAGCCAACAAACGGTGGAAGTCGCCACTGCTCTCCAGAAGAATATCCCGCGCTTCAATCCCGGCCTCGGTTCCGGAGTAAAACTGCAGATTGGCCGACACCTTGCCAATGCCGGACATGTCACTGTCTGCGAGCATATCCAGCAATCCGGTGCTATCCGTCCTCTGGCGATCTTCGAGGGGCAGACCCACAACCCGCCAGTGGCCGTCGGCATCCTCTGTCAGCGTCAATGCCACTTCGCCAATCCAAAGCTCACTCAACACCAGCTGGCGGGCCAACAGTGTCTTGATAAGATTGATTTCCAGGGTAATCCGGTCGATAGACACTGCCGGTTGCGGTCCGCCATCACCAGACACCTTCAGGTCAAGCGCGGTGATACGGGGCTTAAGCCGCTGCCAGTCACCCAGCAACTGCCGGGTTTCAACTTGCATGGCGAGTTGTTCAGAGAGAAAAAAGTTGATTTGCGTGCGGTAGTTGTCGAGGTTAACAATGGCCTCGCGACCGAGGGATACCAGTAATGCAACCGAGATCACCGACAGGGCCGCCAGCAACAGCAACCGCCTGGCAATCGATTTCAGCATTTGCGCTGCTTTCAAAACCCGCTCCTGACAAGGACGCTCATTCAATCACTGTACAAGCTCAGCCCGCTGGACTAACGACGGCGCGCTGCAGGCCCGGCGATGTGCCGTACTCACCGCACACTCGACGATTGGCGACGGGACTCCGGCAGCCATAATACGCGAGCCATCAATAAATAAAAATCCGGGATGCCAGCTGGCCTGCCCTGCACAACCGACTATACGGGGATGATGTCATACTGTTCCTGGTTGTACATGGTCTCCACCTGAAACTGGATGGACCGGCCGATATATTTCTCGAGACCAGCCACATAATCCGACTCCTCGTCCAGAAGTCGCTCTATCACCACCGAGGCTGCCAGTACCAGAAATGACTGGCACTCAAAGGTGCGGGCCTCGCGAAGAATTTCCCGCAGCAGATC
This sequence comes from Cellvibrionales bacterium UBA2511, assembly GCA_002341315.1. Classification (GTDB taxonomy): domain Bacteria; phylum Pseudomonadota; class Gammaproteobacteria; order Pseudomonadales; family Porticoccaceae; genus Porticoccus. The sequence continues at coordinate 6,449 of DDNV01000104.1, read as the reverse complement.
ATAGCAGACCGTCTCCACCGACCTCAGGGTCCCCCTGCCATCGCAGACCGGACAGGCCACACAAAGCGTATGCCCCAGACTGGTACTGATCCGTTTGCGAGTCATTTCCACCAAACCCAGCTCAGACACAGTGACCACGGCAGTTTTAGCACGATCACGGGACAGCGCCTTCTCCAACGCCCGCATCACCTGACGGCGATGTTCTGCATCCTGCATATCAATAAAGTCGATAATGATAATACCGCCCAGGTTTCTCAGCCGCAGTTGACGCGCAATACTGTAAGCTGCCTCCAGATTGGTCTTGAAAATGGTTTCCTCCAGATTGCGATGACCGACAAAGGCGCCCGTATTCACATCCACGGTAGTCATTGCCTCGGTCTGCTCAATCACCAACGACCCCCCGGATTTCAGTGAGACTTTTTTGTCCAGCGCACGACTGATTTCATCTTCGACACCGAACAGATAAAACAGTGGCCGTTCGTCTGTATAGTACTCGATCATCGAGGTCAAATCGGGATTGAACTGCCGGGTAAACACCAGCAACTTGTTGAACACCTCGCGGGAGTCCACCCGGACCTTCTCGACCTGTAGCTGCCCCATGTCCCTGATCGCCCGAAGGTACAAGGGCAGATCCTCATAAACAATCGCAGGTGCGACAACCTCTTTGGCGGCTTTTTCTACAGAGACCCAGAGCTGCTGCAAAAACGCCACTTCGCGACTCAGCTCGGAACCCTCGACCCCCTCTGCCGAGGTGCGAATAATATAGCCACCAGTGCTATCGGATTCCACCAGTATGGTATCGAGATCAGAGCGCAAACGCTGCCGCTCCTGTTCTTCAGCGATGCGCTGCGAAACACCCACATGGTCCACGTTGGGCATGTAGACGAGCAACCTTGAAGAGACAGTCAGGCGAGTTGAGAGGCGGGCCCCCTTGGTGCTGATCGGATTTTTAATGACCTGCACCAGCAGTGACTGGCCTTCGCGAAGGTATAGGCGGATATCCGGGGCACTGTTACTACTGGCATTTGTTTCCGGGCGAAGAATATCGTCCACATGTATAAACCCTGCCTTGTCGAGCCCGATATCGACAAAAGCCGCCTGCATACCGGGAAGCACACGCACCACCTTGCCTTTATAGATATTGCCAACAGGTCCGCGGCTCAGCGTGCGCTCAATGCTGACTTCCTGCAGTACACCATTTTCCACGAACGCTACCCGCGACTCCATCGGCGTGATATTGACCAGAATTTCCGTGCTCATGCGTCCCTCCACCAGGCGATATCGAAGGCCTGGAGCAACTGGCAGGTCTCTGCAAGCGGCAAACCCACAACACTCGAATAACTGCCCTTAATTGCTGTCACGAAAACTCCACCAAGTCCCTGTATGGCGTAAGCGCCGGCCTTATCTGCCGGTTCACCCGTCTGCCAGTATCGTTCACACTCTTCTGGTGACAGTGTTCTGAAGGTGACCTGTGTTTCCGTGCAACGCAACAATTGCCGATCCCCCGCCACCATGGCGACCGCAGACAAGACCCGGTGTGTGGCACCCGACAGGCTGTGCAGCATGGATAAGGCCTGCTGCCGGTCTGCAGGTTTACCATAGATGTCCGACCCAACTACCACCGCCGTATCAGCACCCAACACCGGCAGACCGGATAATGGTCTGACAAGCCAGCCCGCGCGCGCTTTTTGCAGCGCAATCCGCTGTACATAATCAACGGCAGGCTCACCGGGGAAAACGGATTCATCCACGTCGACCGGCGCGATGAGAAACTGGCAGCCGATCTGGCGCAACAGGTCAGCCCGCCGAGGCGATGCAGAGGCAAGCACAAAGTCAGCCTGTAATTGCATAATCAAATCACCGGTCGAAACAGCTCCCCTGGGGCAACAGAGTCAGGGGCCGTGAGAAATCTCCTCTTCGCCCCAGCGGGTCCAGTGCAGACGGCCTAACACGACTACCAGCACTGGCCAGAACAACATGGAAGATACTGCCGGGGCAAGCCGCACTGTACCCTGCCAGTCGAAGCGGAGTATCAGGGTCAGCGCATAAACCAGACATTGGCTCAAAGCGACCAATAACAATACCAGTATGGCCTGATGCCCCAGCCTGAAATGCCGCATACGTTGCTGTAACAACAGCAGAATACACGCGCAAACGGCAAACACCAGTGCATGTCGGCCAATCAGATCACCAATAACAAAATCGAGCGCCAGTCCGCACAGCCAGGCAAAACCGATCCCGTGCAGGAGCGGACGACGAAACAACCAGTAACAAACTGTCAGCAGAACAAACTGGGGCCGCCATTGGGCGGCAGCAGCGGAGAGAGGCAGCATCTGCAGCAGAATCGCAATCAGTATGGTGAGCGCACTCCAGACATAAACAGATGGACTATCTTGTACCATCCCGATCCTCTCCCATTGTCTCAATGGCGGAAAATACCAACAGCAGATGCCGGCTGCGATCAATTTTTGCCGAAGGCGTCAAGATCACCTCCAGATAAGCCTGGCCCGGCAACACCCTTACCGAAGTGACAGTGCCCACCGGGTAGCCAGATGGAAAACGTCCCCCCAACCCGGAACTGACCAGCTGATCGCCTTCCTCTATATCTGTACTGTTGGCCACATAGCGAAGAGACAGTTTGTTGTAATCACCCATGCCCTCGACAATCGAGCGCACACCGTTGCGCAACACCTGCACGGGCAGCGCATGGGCGCTATCGGTAATCAGCAATACCTTGCTGCTGCTGCGGTAAACTTCAATTACCTGACCCATCAGACCATCGGCATCTAGCACTGGCTGACCCACGTAGACATCGTGATCTTCGCCACGGTCGATAATAATAGTATGGCGAGTCGGGTCGGGCGTAACACCGACCAGCTCGGTTACCATGACACTGTCCTGCAGCATCTCGGTTGCATTCAGCAGGTTCCGCAGCCGCACATTTTCTGCAGTGACTTCCGCCATTCGCTGCATGCGGGCCTTGTAGATCAGCAGTTCGGTACGCAGCTGTTCATTGTTTTCCTCCAGTTCCCGCCGCGCCACCACCGTTTCCTGCCCGTACTCGCTCAGACGGGCCGGGATGTTCGACACCCAGTAAAGGGGCACGGTGACTTCCGCCAGCCAGCGTTGTGCGGGCTTAAGCCAGGGGGTAAAACTGTCGACAAACAGGAGAATCAGCCCAAGGGCTACCAGTAACAGTAAACGCTGTACAGGTGACGAGCTTCTGGAAAACAGATTCTTGATAGCAACACCCCGTATTGTTATTGATGATCTGGGGTTTGAACCACTATGTACCCTGTCAGGATGACATCACATCCATGCTGCGCTTGTCCATCATGTCCAATGCCTTGCCGCCACCGCGGGCCACACAGGTCAAAGGATCTTCAGCAACTATCACCGGCAGTCCAGTTTCGTGGATGATCAGCCGATCCAGATCACAGAGCAACGCGCCACCGCCCGTCAGTACGATCCCGGTTTCGGCAATATCCGAGGCGAGCTCCGGAGGGGATTGCTCCAGCACCCGTTTAACGGCCTGGACAATGGCTGCCAGCGGTTCCTGCAGTGCTTCGAGGATCTCGTCGCTGTTCAGCTGAAACTGTTTCGGCACCCCTTCCGCCAGGTTCCGACCGCGCACATCAATCTCGCGAACCTCACTGGCAGGGTAAGCACTGCCGATCTCCATCTTGATACGTTCGGCAGTACTATCGCCTATCACACTGCCGTATTTTCGACGTACATAATTGCTGATCGATTCGTCGAATCGGTCACCACCGATACGGATGGAATCAGAGAACACCACACCGTTGAGGGACAGAATGGCAATTTCAGTGGTACCACCACCGATATCCACCACCATGGAACCACACGCCTCATCCACGGGCATACCGGCGCCGATCGCCGCGGCCATTGGCTCCTCGATCAGGAACACTTCCCGCGCCCCGGCACTGTAGGCAGACTCGCGGATAGCGCGTTTTTCCACCTCGGTGGCCATGCAGGGCACACAAATAAGTACCCGGGGGCTCGGCGGAATCAAGCTGTGGGAATGTACCTTCTTGATAAAATGCTGGAGCATTTTTTCAGTGACCTGAAAATCGGCGATGACTCCATCTTTCATCGGACGGATAGCAGTAATATTGCCCGGTGTGCGACCCAGCATGCGTTTCGCTTCTACGCCCACTGCCTCAACAATTTTCTGTCCCTGATGATGGCGGATAGCCACAACGGAAGGCTCGTTCAAAACAATGCCTTTTTCGCGAACATAAATCAGTGTATTTGCGGTGCCCAGATCGATCGACAGATCATTTGAAAAAATACCGCGCAATCTTTTTAACATCTATTTTTACCTTGTTGGCCATTTTAGTCCGGTACAGGGTGACCGATGGCGCTGAAATCTGGCAACTCTACCAATCGCTACAACACAGGGCAAGATTTAAGTCCTTGATCCCCGTACAAAATCACTATATGAGCACTCCTTCAGAGTACCCCTGCGGTTGTGGATGTGGTAACTTACGCCCCTCATTTTGTCAGACCAAAATCAGGCACTGACAGTCTCTGTTAACAGCGCAGAATCATACCATGACTATCGAACGTGCAGACATCGAAAAGCTCGCAGAATTGGCGCGCATCGAACTGAATGATGCCACCATCACGGAAACCACCCGCAGTATCGCGGATGTGCTGGCACTGGTAGACCAATTGCAGGCTGCCAACACCGAGGGGGTCACCCCGATGGCCCACCCCACCGACGCGATTCAGCGCCTGCGGCCCGACGTGGTCACCGAAACCAACCAGCGCGAGGCATTTCAGGCCATAGCCCCCGCCGTCGAAGGGGGCCTCTACCTGGTTCCCAAAGTCATCGACTAAGGACACTCGCAAGCCATGCACAACAAAACCCTCGCAGAGATCATTGCCGGCCTGAACAGTGGGGCATTTTCCAGTGTGGAAATCACCAGCCACCTGCTGAATCGCATCCGGCAACTGGACCCACAATACAACAGCTTTATTACCGTGACTGCCGAGGCCGCGCTGGCCAGTGCCGAAGCCGCCGATCGACAGCGTGCCAGTGGTAACGCTCCGCTGTTCTGCGGCGTGCCGATTGCGCACAAAGACATCTTCTGCACCAACGGCGTGCGCACCAGTTGTGGCTCAAAAATGCTCGACAATTTCGTGCCGCCCTACGATGCCACCGTGGTAGAGAATTTTGCCAGGGCGGGCGCAGTGATTCTCGGCAAGACGAATATGGACGAGTTCGCGATGGGCTCATCCAACGAAACCAGCTATTACGGCCCGGTCAAAAACCCCTGGAATATCCACTGCGTGCCCGGCGGCTCCTCCGGTGGTTCAGCGGCGGCACTGGCCGCCCGCCTGACCCCCGGCGCCACCGCCACCGATACCGGCGGTTCTATTCGCCAACCGGCAGCACTGTGCGGCGTCACCGGACTAAAGCCCACCTATGGTCGGGTATCCCGCTGGGGCATGATTGCTTTTGCCTCCAGTCTCGATCAGGCAGGTCCGATGGCCCGCTCCGCCGAGGACTGCGCACTGATGCTCAATGCCATGGCCAGCTTTGATCCCAAGGACTCCACCTCGATTGACCGGGAGGTGCCGGATTACACCGCCGACCTCAACCAGCCGTTGAGCGGTCTGAAAATTGGCATACCGAAGGAGTATTTCGGCGAGGGCCTCAACACCGGCACCGAACAGGCAGTGCGCGAAGCGCTGACCGAATACGAGAAACAGGGTGCCACGCTGGTAGAGATCAGCCTACCCCATTCTCACCTGGCGGTGCCCGCCTATTATGTGATTGCACCGGCAGAGGCCTCCGCCAATCTGTCCCGCTTCGACGGGGTGCGCTACGGCTATCGCTGCGAGGACCCGAAGGATTTGCGCGACCTCTACATGCGCACTCGCGGCGAAGGCTTTGGCGACGAGGTGAAACGCCGCATTCTGGTGGGCGCCTACTGCCTGTCGGCGGGTTATTACGATGCCTACTACCGCAAGGCCCAGCAGGTGCGCCGCCTGATCAAACAGGATTTTGTCGATGCCTTTGCGATGGTGGATGTGATTATGGGGCCTACTTCGCCCTCGCCCGCTTTTGCGTTTGGCGCCAAGGGGGACGACCCGGTAGCCATGTACCTGGAAGATGTTTTCACCATTGCCACCAATCTGGCGGGCCTGCCCGGCATGTCCCTACCCTGTGGTTTTGTGGACAACAGGCCGGTGGGCTTGCAGATTATCGGCAACTATTTTGACGAGGGCCTGATGTTGAACGCAGCCCACCAGTTCCAGCGGGCCACCGACTGGCACCAGCGCACACCGGAGGGCCTTGAATAATGCAATGGGAAACCGTCATCGGCCTCGAAGTCCACGTGCAACTGGCCACCCAATCGAAAATCTTTTCCGGCGCCAGCACCGCCTTTGGCGCCGAGCCCAACACCCAGGCCTGCGCC
>DDNV01000052.1:18541-20184 GCA_002341315.1 Cellvibrionales bacterium UBA2511 | reverse complement strand
CCGGCCGGGGAGATGTGGTCGGTAGTGATGGAGTCCCCCAGCTTCAGCAGGCAGCGCGCCTGTTTGATGGGTTTTATTGCTGCTGGCTCGGCGGTCATGCCTTCAAAAAAAGGCGGTTTGCGGACATAGGTGGATTCCGGCCAGCTGTACAGTTCCCCACCAGATACCGGCAGGTTCTGCCACTCCTCATCCCCACTGTAGACATCTGCGTACTTTTCCCGGAACAGCCCGGCTGCCACATGAGTATTAACCAGCGCTTTGATTTCCTCTGAGGATGGCCAGATGTTCTTGAGATAAACGGCACGACCTTCCGCATCTTCGCCCAAAGGCTCGTTTTTCAGGTCCAGCAGCATACTGCCGGCCAGCGCATAGGCCACCACCAGAGGGGGCGATGCCAGATAGTTGGTTTTTACATCGGAATGAATCCGGCCTTCGAAATTGCGGTTGCCAGACAACACGGACGCCACCGTGAGATTCCGGGTACGGATGGATTCGGCTATCTCATCGGGCAGTGGTCCTGAATTGCCGATACAGGTGGTGCAGCCATAGCCCACCAGATAGAAGCCCATCGCTTCGAGATCTTCCAGTAAGCCGGACTTTTCCAGATATTCGGTGACTACCTTCGAGCCGGGGGCCAGACTGGTTTTGACCCAGGGTTTTACGGTAAGTCCCCGCTGTCTCGCTTTCCGGGCGAGCAGGCCCGCTGCCAACATGACGCTCGGATTGGAGGTGTTGGTGCAACTGGTAATGGCGGCAATGACCACTGCCCCATCATGAAGCTGGAAACTTGCATTTCGGTAGGAGATTTCGTGCGCGGTATCTTCCGGCTCCTCCATGGCCGCGCCTTCGTCATCCATGTTCCGTGCCTGAATCTGGTCAGTGCGTGTGGCAGTGGCATCATCCAGCAACTCGCGATAGTGGCCGGCCATCGCCGAGAGAGCAACCCGGTCCTGTGGGCGCTTTGGTCCCGCGAGGCTGGGTACGACATCGGCCAGGTTCAGCTCCAGCAATGAACTGTACTCTGCGTCCGGGGTATTTTCGTCATGCCATATCCCGACAGTTTTGGTGTAGGTTTCCACCAGGGCCAGTTGCTGATCACTGCGACCGGTGAGTTTGAGGTAGTTAATGGTTTCCCGGTCGATAGGGAAAATAGCGCAGGTCGCGCCGTACTCCGGTGTCATATTGCCGATAGTGGCGCGATCCGCGAGTGACAGGCTCGCCAGCCCCGGACCAAAGAATTCGACAAATTTTGATACCACCCCGTGTTTGCGCAGCTGTTCGGTCACAGTTAGTACCAGATCGGTGGCGGTAGCGCCCTCGGGTAACTTGCCGGTCAATTTAAAACCCACAACCTGGGGCAACAGCATGCTGATGGGCTGTCCCAGCATGGCGGCTTCCGCCTCGATGCCTCCCACCCCCCAGCCCAGAACGCCCAGGCCGTTGATCATGGTGGTGTGTGAGTCGGTACCTACCAGCGTATCGGGATAGGCCACCAACTTACCGTCAACGGTCTTTGAGTAGACCGCCTGGGCGAGATACTCCAGGTTGACCTGATGGCAAATGCCCGTGCCAGGAGGGACAACCTTGAAGTTTTCAAAGGCTTTTTGTCCCCAGCGCAGGAACTGGTAGCGTTCCCGGTTGCG
>DDNV01000052.1:12177-18374 GCA_002341315.1 Cellvibrionales bacterium UBA2511 | reverse complement strand
AACTGGTAGCGTTCCCGGTTGCGGGTGACTTCAAGGGCTGTATTCTTTTTGAGCGAGTCTTCGTGACCATAAAAATCCACCATGACGGAATGGTCAATGACCAGATCCACGGCGGACAACGGATTGATCCGGTCTGGTGAGCCCCCCAGTTCTCGCATGGCGTCGCGCATGGCTGCCAGGTCAACGACTGCCGGAACACCGGTGAAATCCTGCAACAGAACCCTCGCTGGCACAAAATTGATTTCCTCCCTCGGGGTTGCCTGAGGATCCCAGCCGGCCACCGCTTCAATATCCCGGTCCTGAACAAAATCCTCGTCGGCATGACGGAGTAGATTTTCCAGCAGAATCTTCAGTGAATAGGGGAGTCGGGTAATATCGTATTTGTCGGACACACCTTTAAAGTCGTAAAAGGTGTAGGTGTTGTCGCCAATAACCGACGAGGTTGTGGACTGATACTTGGACATACTCGCTCCTGTTTCAATTGCTCGATCACTAGCCTAAGGATAGTCAAAGCCTGCAATCGTGTCTGTATGCGAAATAGTGGGGAAGTTTATTAATGGATTTACAAAACCCCTGTAACCTTTGTTTATCTTGCCAGTTTGATCGCCAGCGCGGTGCAGATACCCCATATCCCGTTAAAAAATATTACCAGCAGCGGTGTCAGCAGCCCCAGTTCCAGGCCGGCTATACCCTTCTGTGCCTGCAGGGGAAATACAATGAACAGCTGCACTGCAGTGGGAAACAGGCTCAGCACCATCCCTTTCCAGACCAATCTCGATTGCCATATCGGCAGCAAAAACAGCAGTCCCCACAGCCCGCCCCAGACGATCCGCGGGTAGAGCCATTGTGGGGACAGGGCTGGGGCAATAGCGACTCCCAGTGCTTGCGATATACCGAGATCGCCAAAAAGCCAGACGGAGAGGCTGTTGGCCAGTGCGCCGAGGCAGCCGGCTGCGAAAAACAAGAGTGACTTGTGCATAAGCGCTCCCGGAAACGTATTGCCCGATCATAGGGTGATACCTTCTTGGTTATCAACTATTGGCATGCCCATGCATGCAGTTCAGGCATTGGCTCTGGGTATTTACTCCTACGCGGGAAAGGCGATAGCACCGGCGGCGAAATCCAGCGCTGTTTCCAGACGCTCATTGCCCCAGAACAGTTCCCTGCCCACCAGAAACGAGGGTGCACCGAAGATATGTTGTTCGATGGCCATCCGGGTCTGCTGATGAAGACGATCTTTGGTTTCCGCCGAACCGGTTTCTTCCAGTACAGGTTGTGCAACTGTGCCACTGGCGGTCAGGCATCGGCCGATGACCTCGGGTGAGGCGATATCCTCGTCGTGTTCAAAGTTGGCGCAAAATACCTCCCGACAGAACTGCGGTACCCAGTGGGCATCCGGTGCCGTACAGACTGCCCGTGCCGCCAGCAAGCCGTTGCGCGGAAATCGAGAGGGTTCTTGCCAGGGCAGGCCTAGCTGGCTGGTGATTCGCGTCATATCACGCCACATGTAGCGCCCTTTGTCGGGGTAGATGTTGAATGGCGAGTCGTTCCAGCCCTGTTGCTTGAAAATGGCTCCGAGCATGAACGGGCGCCACCGTACCGGGATGTTTCTCTCCACCGCAAGGGCCTCGATACGCATGGCGGCAGGGTAGGAATAGGTGCTGCCGAAGTCAAACCAGAATTCCAGGTACATCGTGTTGGTTGCTCCTCAGAATCAATCGCCGGCGCTGTCTATCCGCACCACACTTACCCGTTGCGTGATCGGCGAGACAGCCGGGCCAAACTGGTTGTAAATAGCCACATCGGCGGCGTCCCGGCCATAGCCGATTGCCACGTAGCCGCCATTGAGCGTCGGTTGTGTCGCATCAAAGGTGTACCACTGACCACCCACATAGGCTTCAAACCAGGCATGCATATCGATAGGATCAAGCTCGTAGAGGTAGCCGACGACCATCCTGGCGGGAATGCTGAGGCTCCGGCACAGGGCAATACCCAAGTGGGCAAAATCACGGCAGACGCCCCACTGGCGCATGTTCACTTCTGCCGCAGAGAGTTGATCATTGCCGAGCATAGGCTCATAGCGAATGCGCTCACGCAGCCAGCGCTGAATGGCGCTGACCTGATCATAGCCCGGTTGTTGGTCGGCGGTAATTTCGTTGGCCATCTGGACAAAGCGATCCGATTCGCAGTAGCGGCTGGGAAGCAGATAGCAGAGCATGGAGTCCGGCAGATACTGTACTTCGATAAAAGGCGCGCCCGGGGCCTGTTCAATCGTATCCACTGTCTTTACCTCGGCAGAGGTGGTAATGGAAAAAGGACCGGGCTGGCCCAGCAGTCGCTGACAGAGGTTGCCGAAATTATCAGTAAATTCCTCCATTGGGCAATCCGGTGTGAGCGTGTATTCCTCCCGTGCGACCCTTTGTTGTCCACCGCTGCGTGGTCTGAGCATGAAGATGAAGGGTGTCGGAACGTCGATTTCGAAGCTCATGCTGCAAGTAGTTCGTAACCACATAGGGCAATGTCCAGTATCAAAACAGTCTTATGAATGGGACCTGTCAGGCCGCATAGTTGAAAATGGCAATATAGTGGCAAGTAGTCCCCGCCATGACAAACAAGTGCCAGATAAAGTGGCCGTATCGTAAATAGCCGTCGGCGGTGAAAAAAGCCACCCCCACGGTATAGGCCAAGCCGCCTGAAGCGAGCCAGATCAGGCCCGGTGTCGGCAAGTGAAGCCACAAAGGGTTGGCTGCAATCACAATCAGCCAGCCCATTAAAAGATAAAGGCCGGTGGAAAATACCGGATGATTAAGCCTGTTGCTCGCCTTGAGTATGACGCCTGTGGCTGCCAGACACCAGATCGCCGCTAAAAGAGACCAGCCCCATGCACCCCGCAGCGCTCCCAGAGTAAAGGGCGTGTAAGTGCCGGCGATCAGTAGAAAAATAGCCGAATGTTCTATCACCTGAAACTGCTTCTTTCTGTGCCCCCTGGGAAGGCCGTGATAGAGCATGGATGCAAGATAGAGCAGTATCATCGTCAGGGCAAAGACCGCTGAGCCGATCATGAATCCAGTGTTGTCCTGTTGGGATGCACGGATTAACAGAGGGGGTGTGGCAATAAGAGCCGCCAGGAGTCCTGCGCCATGGCTGAGACTGTTAGCAATTTCCTCTTCGGAGGACTGCTCGCGCCCCCGTGATTTGAGTGATGATGACACAATGCTCCATTTTCTCGGTTTTAGCAGGTAATAGATTTCTGTTTTTCAAGCAAATGACTTGAAGCTGACAGGGTTAATCCGCTCGGCCTACTCAGCCACGGTCACTGGTGAAACAAACCCCGGCGGCTTAATGGCCAGTACTGAACAGGTCAGTTGGTCGAGAATGGCTTCAGCCGTGTTGCCGATAATCAATCCCGATATTCCAGTGCGACCCAGTGTCCCCATCACGACAAGGTCTGCCTGCAATTGCTTGGCCATCGCCGGTATTACCCTCGGTGCAGGCCCCTGTCGCAAATGAAATTGCGGTGACAGGTAGTCGTACACTTCATCGCCAACCCGCGCATGAATTTTACGATCCAGTGTGTCGATAATCGACTGGTGTCGTGCGCGTTCACCCTCAGTGTAATTAAGACTGCTTGTTTCCGGGTTGTCACTCCATACCCGAAACAACATTTCACCGGGTGCATCCCAGGCGTGCACAAAATGCAGGTCGGCAAAATCCGCGATGGCGAGTGAGGTGGCAAATTCAATGATCTGTGGGTTGGGGCCCTGTTCTGCCGACGCCGGTTCCTCCGGATCAAAATCCAGGGCAGCCATAATGCAACGATAGTTCGATTTCTCATCTTCCTTTATCAGCCAAACCGGGCAGGGACATTTTCGCAACAGGTGCATATCGTCACTGCCGAACAGCCGCTCTATGAAGTCCGGGTTTTCTGCCGGCTTGATGACCAGGTCATGGCGGTCTCTGAGAACGGTGCGGATGACCTCCAGAAAACACTTGCCTTCAACCACTGTCAGGGTGATTTGGCTATCCCGTGAATAGGGTTCTATCAGTGATTGCAGTACGTTGTAGCGTTCTGCAACCAGCTTTGCTTTTAGCTCGGCTGAACTCGGTGCCTCAGGGGGCAGGTGTGCGCTGATAGGTAGGGGTGAGATTATATCAATCACAGTCAGCTCGGCCTGGTTGTTGATGGCCATTGATACTGCGCGAGCAAATGCCAGTTCCTGGCTAACAGCGGGCTCCGATACGTAGAGAATACGCTTGAACTGACTCATCTCGATCTCCTGTCAGGCTTGCGGGTTGTCGGCCTTTGTTTGTGGGAACAATTGCGCCGCCGCTTCTCTGGCGGCATCAGTATAGGGGACCAATACCATGTCCACCCCCGCCTGCTCAAAGAACCTGGCGTCGTAACTGCCGGCGGCTGAAATAGCCACCTTGCCTTTATAGCCCTGTTGCTTGAGTCCATGCAATATCATCCGGTTGATGGCGCGGTCGCGGACCGTACTGACAACCCAGGTTGCCCGGGACAGGGGCAGTGAGGCGATGAATTCGGGGTCTTCGGCATCACCATAGCGCACTGCGTAGCCGTCGCGGGTGTGGTACTGGACGGCTTGTGGGTCGAAATCCACTGCCAGCAGACGGCAACCCCGCTGGCGCAGGTTGGTGGCGACGGACGCGCCGAAACGGCCCAGGCCAATCAGCAGGATATCGACTTTTTCTTCATCGCCGGCCGTGGTGCTCAGTTCCCGGTATGCCACTTTGCGCTCAAAAATGCTCAGCCAGGGAGCAAGCCGGGCATAGAGCGGGTGAGAATAAAGGATCATGTAGGTGGAAACGCTGATGGTAATCAGGCCCACCAGGGTGATAAGCCCCACAGTATCCTGTCCCAAGTGACCGAGGCTGAGGCCGAGTGCCGCCAGGATCAGGGAGAACTCACTGATCTGTGCCACTGTCAGTCCTGCCAGAAAGCCGGTGCGTTTACGGTAGCCCATATACCCCATGATCGCCATGACGATCAGCGGATTGCCGACCAGTACGAACAGCGAGAAGATCATTGCTGTTCCCAACTGGCCACCCAGATTAAGAATATCCAGTGATGCGCCCAGTTCGATAAAAAAGAATAACAACAGGAAATCGCGCAAACTCACCAGCCTGGCGGCGACCTGTTCACGATAGGCTGTCGAAGCGATGGAAATACCTGCCAAAAAGGCCCCTACCTCCTTGCTGAAACCCAGCAGGTCACCAATTGATGCGCCGAGAACGGCCCAGGCAATGGCAAATAACATCAACAATTCCGATGAATGCGCCATGCGTTGCAGCAACCCCGGCAACACATAACGCATTAACAGTGCCACCCCGATCAACATCAGGGCGCCCTTGAGCAGAATCACCAGTGCTTCCCGGCCGATATTGATGCCTTCTTCAGCCTGACCGAAGGCGGTCAGGCCGATCATCACCAGTACCACCACAATGTCCTGAACAATCAGAAAGCCCACGGCGATTCGGCCATGCAGAGAGTCGACCTCCCGTTTGTCGGACAGCAGTTTGACAATAATAATCGTGCTGGAGAAGGTCAGGGCTACAGCCACGTAGAGCGCGGTGACTGGCGACATGCCCATGAGCAGGGCGATCAGGTAACCCACGACTGAGGTAAACAGTACCTGTCCGAGCCCGGATGCCAGGGCGACCGGGCCAACCGTACGGATGATGTGCAGGTCCAGCTTCAGCCCGACCACGAACAGCAACAGCGCGATACCCAGCCGGGCAAACAGCTCGATCTCGCTGCTGTGGGAGACCATGCCGAACCCGGAGGGCCCCACCAGAATGCCGATTGCAATAAAAGCGACAATCAGTGGTTGGCGCAAAAATTGGGCAATAAAGCCCCCAATTGCCGCCAGGCCCAATATGACTCCAATTTCCAGAAAAACACTTCCCAGCATTAATGGGGCCCCTTTCCCGACAGGTCTTTTAGGCGAGTGTGCAATGCGCTGTTTTCAGGCGCCAGACTTTTCCGATCGAGCGGTATGGTGTTTTTACCTATCCAGTCAAAGTAATGGAGAGGTTAAGTGATAATAGCCGCAAATGGTACAGTTCGATATTTTGGGTATTTTTCGGGTTGTGGCAAATAGCTGAAAATGTCTGCCGTGACGGTTGTTCGGTTATTGCTGGAGGGGACAGCTCAGGAGGTACTTTTCTTGGTCCGG
>DDNV01000052.1:11114-12065 GCA_002341315.1 Cellvibrionales bacterium UBA2511 | reverse complement strand
GGTACATGGCCTGGTCAGCGTAGCGCAACAGTTGTGTCTCATCGTCGCCATCGTCCGGGAACTGGGCCACGCCAATGCTCGGAAGTATGCCAATGTAATGATTGCCCAGCACAAATGGCTGGCTTAATGCCTGGTGAATTTTATTCACGACGGCGGCAGTGTTTGCCGGGGAGTCGATATTTTCGAGCAAAATCACAAATTCATCGCCGCCAAAGCGCGCTACCGTATCGGATGCCCTGACACATGCCTCAAGACGCTGGGCGACCTGTTTCAGCAAAAGGTCACCCACCGGGTGACCATAGTTGTCATTGATAAACTTGAATTTATTCAGATCAAGGTAGAGTACCGAGAGCCGAAGCCCATCGCGACGGGCCCTGTTGAGGGCGGACTGGATGCGGTCCCCGAACAGAGCCCGATTGGGCAGGTCGGTAAGCTGATCGTAGAGCGCCATATGCTGCAGATGGTCCAGCAGCTGTTTCCGCTCAATGGCGGCAGCGGCTTGCGTGGAGACAAATTGCAGTAGCTCCCGGTCTTCGTCTGAGTAGTGCGGGTTATCCGGGTGGCTCAAAACGGCCATCGCACCAATGGTTCCCCGCTGTGACTTCAGAGGAACTCCCAGCCAGCTGGACGAGGTGTCTGCCAGCCCCCGCAGCTCATTGATATCCTTCGGCAAGAGCAGCAGTGTTTTGCCGGTGCGGATGACCTCTACGCAGTGGGCCGTTGAATCGATTATCGAAGGTGATACCTGGTTGTCTGCGTGGTAGGGGAAACACACGTCTTTTTTAATATCATCGTAGAGCGCGATCGAAAAGCTGGCAGCCGGNNAGCAGGTTTTCAATAATTTGATGAAGCCGTTCAAACAGGGTTGGCAGGTCCTCTGCTGCGTGGGCTGCTTCTGAGATGGCAAACAGGGCGGCCTGTCTGGCCTCAATGCGTTTGCGTTTGGTGATA
>DDNV01000052.1:6654-10968 GCA_002341315.1 Cellvibrionales bacterium UBA2511 | reverse complement strand
CAATGCGTTTGCGTTTGGTGATATCCCTGGCCACGGCAATACGTAGCTGGTCAGAGTCGGACCAGCGCGCTGACCACATGATATGAACGATTTTCCCATCCTTGCGCACATAGCGGTTTTCAAAATGGGGCTCGTGCTTGCCGGACATGATGTTCCGGGCCGTTTGCAGGGTTATGTCGCGATCTTCGGGTAGTACCAGGTCAATCATGCACTTGCCAATCATCTCTTCACTGGTGTAGCCAAAGATCCGTTCACCTCCTCCACTGACGTAGACAAACTTCCCCGCTTTGTCCACCACACAAATGGCGTCCAGCAGCAAATCTATATAGCTGCTTAGCGATGCATGAGTGTCCGCTTCCGTGAGCTCCTTGAGGAAAGGTGGGCTCTGAGATTGATGAAAGGAGTGAGTCTTGCGGCCGGTGGTGGTCATAATGCTTGCCAGAGAGATCCAGTTAATATTCTATCCCTGTGAGATGCCAATAGGTATCACCCTGCCTTGCAGCGCGCATACACTGAGTCCAGATCCATTGTCATTGAGTCGCAATTCCGAGCCGGTGGACGCTATTCACCTATCCACTCCACCTTATAGAGATCGCGGCGCCGATCCAGGAAGTTTCTCACCGACCCTTCATTCTGCAGCTTGTTGAGTTTCTCCAGATCGAGATCGACAATCAATGTCATCTCGGTATTTGGTGTGGTTTCGGCCATGATGGCATCGTGCGGGAAAGCAAAATCTGACGGCGAGAATACCGCTGACTGGGCATACTGGATATCGGCGCCATCCACCTTCGGCAGGTTGCCGACACTGCCGGCGATTGCCACATAACACTCGTTTTCAATGGCTCTGGCATGGGCGCAGCAACGCACCCTGAGGTAGCCATTCTTGGTATCGGTCCAGAATGGCACGAACAGCATTTGCATGCCCTGTTCCGAGAGCAGGCGAGCCAGCTCCGGAAACTCCACGTCATAACAGATCAGCACCCCAATTTTGCCAAAATCGGTATCAAACACACGCAGGCCATTGCCGCCCTGCATGACCCAGGAGCGCTTTTCACCGGGTGTGGGGTGGAGCTTGTACTGGGTTTCAAGGGTGCCGTCGCGCCGACAGAAATAGGCCACATTGAACAGCTCATCGTTTTCAATCAATGGCATGGAGCCGGCGATGATGTTGATGTTGTAGGAAACCGCGAGCCGGGAGACGGCCTCGACAATCTCATCGGTAAATTCCGCCAGTGCCTTGATGGAGTCAATGGAGTTCGTGTGATTTTCTATCCCCATCAGCGGGGCATTGAAAAACTCCGGGAACAGGGCCAGGTCACACTGGTAATCGGAGAGCGCGTCTACAAAGTACTCAACCTGCTGCATCAATTCCTCGACGGATCCGAGGGAGCGCATTTGCCACTGAACACAACCGATCCGGGCAGTGGTGCGCGGTGCGCCAATCAAAGGGGCTTTGCGTGGGTCATAGTAGAGGTTATGCCACTCCAGCAGGGTGGCATAACCACGGGACTCTTTGTCTTCCGGCAGATAATCGTCCAGCACCCGCTTCACTTCGAAGTCATTGGACAACTGGAAGGTCAGGATAGGGTCGTAAATTTCTTTCTTTTTGACTTGCTCGATATAGGCCTGTGGAGTCAGCTTGTCTGCAAAATTCTTGTAGTTGGGTATCCGCCCTCCGGCGACGATGGATTTCAGGTTGAGGTTTTGGCAAAGCTCCTTGCGGGCTTCGTAGAGTCGGCGACCCAGTCGCATGCCGTGGTAGTCGGGCGAGACGAACACATCCACACCGTACAATACGTCACCACTCGGGTCGTGTGTGGTCAGATACGCGTCGCCGGTGATCTCCTCATAGGTGTGCTGGTCACCAAATTTATCGTAATCGACGATGACCGAAAACGCTGCGGCCACAATAATGCCGTGATCCTCGATACAGATCTGGCCTTCAGGAAACACAGCCAACTGGGCACGGAACTTCTTCAGTGGCCATGCACCACCGAGACCCGGATAAACATAATCCATTAATGCCTTTAAGTTGGGATAGTCCTCCTTTTGCAGGTGTCGTAAGGTCAGTTTGTGTTCCGGTTCTTCGGGATGAGTCGTCGCGTTCACGAGATTTTTATTCCTGGATTAAAAAATGGATGTCGCAGCAAATAGTCGTCGCCCAGCCCTGCTGCTGTCCAAGGATCCCGAGTAGAAGAGACCTTGTTTGGGCACAACATGGATCGTTCGCTGAAAGCGGGCTATGTGCTCTGCCACAGATGATAACTTAAATTGGCCGGATGAAGCGGCTGAAGTGCAACAGTTCGGAGTATCAATAAATATGTGGGTACCTGGAATCGTGCAGTCAATGATTCAGTTAAGACTGGAGTGATGGTGTGTGGCGTTGTAAGGGGGGCTTCTGACGGACTGTAGAGAACCTTGACCCGGCAGGGCCGGGCCAAATTCCCCGTGGCAAAGAGCTAGAAGGTTTCTTTTGTTGTTTTAGTCCCGCCGCTGGCTTTGACAACTGCCTGTGCCGTGTCGCGATCTTCAGCGCTTTTGAACATCTGGCTGGTTCCCAGTACCCGACGTTTCGGGGTTTTCAGTTCAAAATAATGCTGATTACCCTCTGATTTTTTCTCATACAGGGCATCGTATCCGCAGCTGTGCTGTACGTCCGAGATATCCATCTTTGCATTGCCCTTGGAATAATAATTCGGGCTTGAAAGCAGAGTCTCGCCGCTTTCGCTTTTGAGGGTGAAGTTGTACTCGCCATCTGGCGTTTTATTGAGCTCGAACCAACTTGACATATTTATCTCCTTTTTATTTTAGTAGTCGGTGCATATGGCACCATATTGCCTAAACATCAGATGTTTATCCCGCATCCGGTTACCTGTGAACAGGCTCGCATCAATTGCGATCTGTCCAGCGGGGACATCCGTTGAAAAGCCCGTACTAGATATCACAGACCATAGGAAAATACAAAGTACCTTTTTGAACGGTAACCAGCCGCAGCCCCGCCGGTCAGAACGCTCTGGCCGACGGGGCCCGCTCAACTTATTCCACAATCACTCGTGCATTGATGGGTTGAACCGGCCGGTTGGTAGGGTGCTCCATGGCGTTGCTGAATTTCTCAATCTGTTCTCTGGAGGCTGTAACGGGTTCTTTCATAACAAACCAGGAAACCCCCTCGCTGCATGGCGGCGTGGTCAGGGAGCCATTGAAGCGATAGTAATCGTGATCTTCCGGCATCAACGACAAGGCATTGACGGCGGTGGTCAGTTCTACCAGCCCACTGGGATCTGATGGCATTTGTTGCCAGGCTTTTTCAAGCTCGGCATTGGTCTCGCCTATTTCAAACATCACCCCGATAACAGCCAGGTTGCCATCCTTGTCGGCGTGTACAAAGTGGGCATCCATGGGGTAAAGCTTGCCGTTAATGGCGTTTTCACTGGGAGCGTGGACATGGAACTGTTTCAGTTCAAAGGCGTTATCGCCCACTTGCATGGTGCTGCCCTGTACATAATTGACCTGGACGGTATGACCATTGTTGATGACATTTTTGCCGCCGGTCTTGTAATTCAGTTCCAGTGATGGAAGGTCGCCCTCTATCGTACCGGTGATATTTACCGGAGACTGGTTTTTACCCGTCTTGCAGGTGGCATATTCTGTGGCGAGACTGCCCCAGTTTTCCGGTCCTTCGTCACCCAGGTAACTCCAGGCGACACTGTCGGCAGCGTGACAAGTCCCGAATGCCAGCATCCCGGCAGTTAGTAGTGACAGTTTCATTGAACATTTTTTCATCGTTAGCTCTCTATTGTTAAAATGGATTTTTATTGTTGTCTTGGGAAATGCACTGCACCTCCCTTAACGCATTACCCCCTGGCTCCGGGTACCATTCGAGCGATGCCATTCTTGATGGGCTGACTTATCTCTCACAGCTCCAGGGATTCTTGTATATTCAACCAGAAATTTGCCGGGTTGTTAAAGAGCCGTGCAAGGCGCATTGCCATTTCCGGGCTGACAGCACTGCGTTCCAGCAACAGCTCATTGACAGACCGTCGGGAAACGCCCAGCGCCGTTGCCAGTTTCGCAACGGACAAACCGGAGCTCCGCATAAACCTTTCCCGCAATATGGTTCCGGGATGGGTGGGGTTGCTGGTACGCGGTTATTCGGGCACATATCCGGGTGTATGGTTATTCAGGCGTATAGTTAGTCGCTTCCATTTTCAGGTCAGCCCGATTAATTTTCGGGCACCTTTAGAGGGTTTTTAGAGGGACGCGACCTGATTATTTGTTCGGAATGTAACGTGTCGCTTGACGAATTTCAACGCC
>DDNV01000052.1:485-6486 GCA_002341315.1 Cellvibrionales bacterium UBA2511 | reverse complement strand
TTGACGAATTTCAACGCCCACCGAGCGTAGGTAGCTGCATTGAGGTGCTCGTATTATTGGAACGGCTTGAGCCCGGTTGATGCCTGAGTTTTTGGATAATTGACCCGGGTGTCGATCTTTATCTGAAAAGAGGGTGAATGTGTTGTGTGTCTGCGGGGGCCTCAGTCCGGCTTTCGATGGAATAATCCCGGATAATACCGGCGACACGTATACGGTAGTCGGCGAACAGCTGTTCTCTGCACCCCTGTGTGCGCTCAGGGTACGCGACTCCCGAACGGCCTGTTCATCTTCCCAGAAAGACAGCGATAGCAACTTGTTGCTGTCAGTCAGGCTCTGAAATCACTCTACAGAAATAAAGCCCTTGATCGAAGATAGGTGCTGCTTCAGCTCGTCGGCGGTCTTGAGGTATTCGGCCTTGCCCTCCGCTGTGAGCGTAACTTCAAAAATAACGGCGATCATATGGGGTTTCCTGTCACGTTTTGCAGCCATTGGGAGCCAGCAGGTAGGCAAGTACTTCGCCCATTAAATGGTTAATCGTCCGGTAGTGCTCGGGGGTGGCACTGAGAAGAGTGGCGGCATCCTGCACGTGGTCACCGGGTGTTAATTCCGCACCGCAGTGGGTGACAATATCCCTCGCCGATGCCGGCGTCGTCTCCAGATGAAATTGCAGCCCTATCACGGACGTGCCCAGCTGAAATGCCTGTAGTCGACAGGCATCGCTGGAGGCGAGGTGAATTGCGCCGGATGGCAAGTCAAAGGTCTCCCCGTGCCAGTGAAAGACGTTAACTGATGGGGGGAAAGAAAAGTTATTTGTCCCCGGCACGGTGCAACCATGGATTGGAAACCAGCCGATTTCTCTGGTCGGGTTTGGGTAAACCCCTGCGCCCATGGCGCTGGCGATCAATTGCGCACCGAGGCAGATGCCAAGCACTGGCTTGCCAGCGTCGATGGCCTGGCGAATAAAAGCCTTTTCTTGCGACAGCCAGGGGAATAGTTGCTCATCATTGGCGCTCATTGGACCGCCCATAATGATCAGTGAATCGATATCCGGAATCGCCGGCAAGGTGCTCCCATCGATAAAGAAGGGTGTTCGGGTAATCTGGTGCCCTGCGGCTTTCAGCCAGGGTTCAATACTGCCGGGGCCCTCAAAGGGCACATGTTGGAAAATATGGCTGCGCATGGTGGGTGTCCGAAATCCTGAGATCGTTCGGGTAATGTAACAGTTGTCAGTTTTCCTGTAATTGCTGTGCGGTTTCCTGCTCGGCAATCTGTAATGCCTGATAGGCGGTGAAGGTAGACAGGAAAATCTCGCCGCTGAGACGTTCGGGGAAGGTATCATTTTCCAGTTGACCGAGTACCGGGCCTTTTACTTCTGCCAGGTGCAGCTTCATGCCCTCATCAATCAATCGCTCATTGAGCATGTCGAGCATTTGCATGGCCGTGGCATCAACGCTGCTGACTGACGACATCACCAGCACCAGGTGGTGAGCCTCCGGCTGTGCTTCGAGCGCGCGAAGAATGAATTTTTCCACCGATTCAGCATTGCCAAAGAACAGGTTTTCATCCACCCGGAGTATCAGAATTTCCCCCCGTGTTTCGACCTGATAGCGGTTCACATTGCGAAAGTGTTCGGTATCGGGGACCCGGCCGACAATGGCAATATGGGGCCGACTGGCTCGCCACACCAGGGTTGCCAGTGACAGGGCGATGCCGATGGCAATACCGACTTCCACGCCGGCCAGCAGTACTCCCAGAGCTGTTCCCGCCTGCGCCATACCTTCGGCCCGATCGTAGTGCCAGTTGTGAATCAATGATTTGATATCCACCAGACCGATCGCGGCGATAATGATTGTGGCGGCCAGCACCGCCATGGGCAGGGCGTGGAATAACCCGGTGGCAAAGACCAGTAACAACGCGATCAGGACTGCCGCAAATATTCCTGAGAGTGGCGAGCGGGCACCCGCTTCGGCATTGACAGCGGTGCGTGAAAAGCCACCGGTGACGGGAAAGGCACCGGAGAGCGCACTGGCGATATTGGCGGCACCCAGTCCGCGCAGCTCTGCGTTGGTATTGATGCGCTGCCGGTTCTTGCTGGCAAAAGCCTGGGCAATGGAGACGCTTTCCACAAAGCCGATCAAACTGATGGCCAGCGCCGGCAACCACAGTTTGGTCACGATCGAGAAATCAATGGTTGGCACCTGCAGCGCTGGCAATCCTCCCGGGAGGGCGCCGACCACGCGAAGATCAGTTTCCCAGCCCATTAGAGATACAAATACAGCACTGCCCAGCACGGTCACGATGGGCATCAGTTTGGCAATCAGTGAAGCCGTACCCTCGGCGAGACCGAGACCCATGAGTAGTTTTGCCAACCAGTTTCTGGCCAGCCATAACAGCACAAACGTGGCAAAGCCGAATGCCGCTGTGAGTGGTTGAATGCCACTCAGATTGGCCATCAGCCCAACTGCCAGCTCAACACCAGTTTCACCGTGGCTGTTGATGCCCAGTAACGGGCGCAACTGGCCGATAATAATCAGCAATGCCGCGCCACTGATAAAACCACTGATCACCGGGTGACTTAAAAACTGGGCCATGGCGCCGAGTCGCAACAGGCCAAAGGTAAAGAGCATGACCCCTGATACCATGGCCAGAATAACAGCCCCGGCAATGTATTCAGCACTGCCCGGTTCGGCTATCGGGGCCAGTGCGGCTCCAGTCATCAGTGAGATAACTGCCACCGGTCCCACCGACATCACCATGGATGAGCCAAACAGGGCGTAGGCAAGGAGTGGCAGCAGGCTGGCATAGAGGCCCAGTTGTGGCGGCAGGCCCGCCAGCGCGGCATAGGCAAGTCCCTGGGGGATCAGTAGCAGGGTGACGACCACCGCTGCTACCAGGTCGCTGGGTAATAGCTTTGCCTGATAATCTGTCAGCCACGAGGGTAGCAGTTTGCGCATCAGAGAAATCCTGTCGCCAATGGGTGGTCAGAGATAAAAAGGTACATTGTCATTATCAAAGGCTGTTAGCCGGGCCGCTGGCGCTGGAGAAGCTCATAAACAGCCATGCCCGATAACATGGCGACGGTAAATACCAGTGCTTTCAGTTCGCCCGCACCCAGTGCCACCAGCGCCGGGCCGGGACAAAACCCAGCCAGCCCCCAACCAACGCCAAATCCAAGGCTGCCCAACACCAGAGGCTTGTCGATATCCTGTCGGGTGGGCAGGCGCATGACGTCACCTAGTAGAGATGTCTGGCGCTTACCGGCCAGGTTAAAGGCGATCAGCCCTACCGCCACGGCACCGCCCATGACCAGAGCCAAGGAGGGATCCCAGGGTCCTGCGAGATCGAGAAAGCCCAACACTTTTTCGGGGTTGGCCATGCCGGATACCAGCAGGCCGATACCGAAAATCAGTCCTGCGATAAAAGCGGTGAGCAGATGTTTGTTCATTTTATAGTCCCCCTAGCAGGTGGCGAATAATGAACACCGTCAAAAAGCCGCTCAGCATGAAGGCCGCGGTGGCAATCAGGGAGCGAAGTGATAACCGGGAAATGCCACAGACTCCGTGACCGCTGGTACAACCGGCCCCAAACCGGGTGCTGATACCCACCACCAGGCCGGCAACCACCAGCACCGGGTAGCTCGCGTCAATCCGAATGACTGGTAGAGAAGAGACCAAGAGCCAGAGCAATGGTGCAGTGATCATGCCCCCCATAAAGGCCATTCGCCAGCCCGTATCCCCTTTTTTGGGTGTCAGCAACCCGCCGACAATGCCGGAGATTCCCGCGATGCGGCCATTCAGCAGAACAAAGGCTGCGGCGGCCAGACCGATCAGTGCGCCGCCCAGCAATGATGTCCAGGGAGTAAAGGCTTGCCAGTCGATAGTCATGATAAATACCAGTGGTGATTGATAAATCGGGTGGCCGGGTCAATGGTCGGCCCTGCAGTAAAGATCGTACAAAAGCGTCACCAGCGCTAGCGCCTTTTGATCCGCTATCCGATAGAAGATGCGTTTGCCTTCTCGCCGTGTGGCTACCAGCTTTTCCCGCCGCAATACGCCCAGTTGCTGGGATAGGCTGGGTTGGTGGATGTGCAGTTGGGCTTCAATTTCCCCGACACTCAGCTCATGCCTGCTCAGCAGGCAGAGCAGAAGGAGTCGATCTTCATGGGCGACACCTTTCAGTAATGCACTGGCAGCACTGGCGGCGATGCGCATCTGATCGATGTCGTCAACATTATCAATGGCAGTGTCAGGCGTTGTAGTGACGGACTTTGGCATATTTCAGTCTATAATAATACATTATGTTTAATTGTATATTATTGGTGATCAGTTGTGCCAGGGTTCTGAAGGTTTAATGCGATTAAGCGGGGTGTCTGTCAGAAAAACGCCCTGACCTGACGGGGTTATCAGGTCAGGGCGTGAAAGGGGGGGTTAATGAGTGTTGATGACTTTGGTTGTGCCAACTGATTTGGCCAGACCAATGGCATTTTCCATAGACTCCGCCGAGCTGAACATCGGACTGGTGCCGATGATCTTGCGTCTGGGGGTCTGGAGTTCGAAATAATGCTCGTTACCGTCCGACACATTTCTTTGATAGTTATGCTCGTAATTGCAGATATGCTGGAGCTCCGAAATATCATCTATAGCAGAACCTTTGGAAAAATAGGGTTTGCTAACCAGAATTGTCTCTCCATCCTCAGTCTTCAGTGAAAAGTTAAAAGCACCCTCGTTATCTTTATGCAACTCGTATGAACTGGACATTCTCTTTTCCTCTCTTGTTGAATGATCCGATGCCCGGGCATCGGATTGTTATATCACCTGCCTCAATATTTGTTCGGGCAGGATGAGTCGTCGTATCCGTTGAGTTACCCCGCCCCGTGACCGGTCTGAACCGTTAGCCGGGTTAAAATCAGGTCCGGTTGATACTCTATGGCATCGTGGTTTTTCGGTTTATATCGGCCGTAAAATTATTATATTTAATTGGTTATTTGTTCAATATGTTATTAATTATATTTTTATGAATAATTTTTTTATCCGGCGTATTAATTTTTGTAAGATTCTGATAAATATAAGTTTTATTGTATTTTTTGGAGGATTTCTATTGGGCAAAAAAATATGGGATATTTGTCATTGTATGCATCATATCGGGTTTAATATAAACCAAATAATACGCAATTAAAAAATAATACTGATCAATATTTTTTGATGCATTTGGGGGTGAATAAAATATTTTATTATGTGAAGTATATGTTAATAAAAATGAAGGAGATGGGTGTGAATGTCGCTCTGGCTACGGATGATTGGGAAGGTTGGCTATAGTCGAAAAGGCCAATGTATAAATTAGTTGTCGGAAGGGGCTTCGCTATGCTGGCCCGCAGTGAAAAAAAGCGCGCGCAACTCTTCTGGCTCCAGGCTTTCAAGGAGAGCGATATTGCGTTCGGGGATTTTGTCCGTGTCGGGGTAATTGGCGATGGCATTCGCCAGGCTGTCTTCGCGAAGCAGGTGAAGCATGGGGTAGGGGGAGCGGTTGGTATAGTTCCCTGGCGCATGCTCGACGCTATTGAGAAACTGGTAGTCGGGATGAAAACTGGCAATCTGAAAAACGCCCCGGAGTCCCATGCGCTTTAACACCTGGTCAGCCCAGATCAAAAATTGTTGATATTCGAAAAAGTCTGCCAACACCTGTGGGTGAATGATCAGCGTTGTTTCAATGGACGAGTCCCGATCGAGCCTCTCAAGCTCTGCCTCCAGGTCGCAGACCAGCATTTCCTCGTTGATTGCTGCCGAAACAAAAAAGCGGATTCTGTCTTTCACCAGCTCCCGTTTGGCAAAAGGGCACAGGTTTAACCCTACCACGATGGTTTCCAGCCAGAGTTTCACCTGTTTTGTCACCCCTTCGTGCGAAGGTGGCAAGCTCGTTTGGGGCATGCCGTTCAGCTCTTTTTCACAAAGGCTGATTTGAGCTGCATGGCGCCAATACCGTCAATTTTGCAGTCGATATCGTG
>DDNV01000052.1:0-255 GCA_002341315.1 Cellvibrionales bacterium UBA2511 | reverse complement strand
GAGCCCTTTACCTTCAGATCCTTGATCACGCTCACGGTGTCACCGTCGTTGAGGATATTGCCGTTGGCATCTTTGACGGCATGTTGTTGGGTATTTTCCGGTGGGGCTTCTATGGGCCATTCGTGGGCGCATTCCGGACAGACATACAGATTGCTATCTTCATAGGTGTATTCGGAGTTGCATTGCGGGCAGTTGGGTAAATTGCTCATGCCGGTGGTGGTGTCCTTTTCTGGGTGGGGAGGTGTAAGTCGTGTC
>DDNV01000094.1:17528-22172 GCA_002341315.1 Cellvibrionales bacterium UBA2511 | reverse complement strand
GACCTGAAGCGCGGTATCGACAAAGCGGTGATTGCCGCTGTGGCAGAGATTGCGAAACTGGCAAAGCCCTGCACCAATAACAAGGAAATTGCCCAGGTCGGTACGATTTCTGCCAACAGTGATGCCCACATCGGCGATGTCATCGCCGAGGCGATGGACAAGGTTGGCAAGGAAGGCGTCATTACGGTAGAAGAAGGTACTGGTCTGGAGAATGAGCTGGATATCGTGGAAGGTATGCAGTTTGATCGCGGTTACCTGTCGCCTTACTTTATCAATAATCAGGAAAGCATGAGTGTTGAACACGACGATGCTTTCATTTTGTTGGTTGATAAGAAAATTTCCAATATTCGCGAGTTGTTGCCGCTGCTGGAAAACGTTGCCAAAGCCGGTAAGCCATTGATTATTATCGCGGAAGATGTGGAAGGTGAAGCACTGGCTACGCTGGTGGTTAACAATCTGCGCGGTATCGTCAAGGTCGCCACTTGTAAAGCGCCGGGATTCGGCGATCGCCGCAAAGCCATGCTGGAGGATATTGCTGTTCTCACCGGTGGTACGGTGATCTCTGAAGAAGTGGGTCTGGACCTGGAGTCGGCGACACTGGATCACCTGGGTACTGCAAAGCGTGTGGCCATGACCAAGGAAAATACTACTATCGTTGACGGTTCCGGCGACCACGGTGCCATTCAGGGTCGTGTCAATCAGATCCGTGCGCAGATCGAAGATACTTCCTCGGACTACGACCGTGAAAAGCTGCAGGAACGCGTTGCCAAACTGGCTGGCGGTGTTGCCGTGATCAAGGTCGGTGCTGCTACTGAAACGGAAATGAAAGAGAAGAAAGCCCGTGTGGAAGATGCGCTGCACGCCACTCGCGCTGCAGTAGAGGAAGGTGTTGTGCCCGGCGGTGGTGTTGCCCTGATTCGTGCGCTTCAGGCAATTGAGTCACTGAAAGGTGAAAACCACGACCAGGATGCCGGAATCAGTCTTGCCCGTCGTGCCATGGAAAGCCCACTTCGCCAGATCGTTACCAACGCCGGTGAAGAAGCCTCTGTGGTGGTGGCGAAGGTCAAGCAAGGTGAAGGCAACTACGGTTACAATGCCGGCACAGGTGAATACGGTGACATGATCGCCATGGGTATTCTCGACCCGGCCAAGGTGACCCGTACAGCGCTGCAGGCGGCAGGCTCGATTGCCGGTCTGATGGTGACCACCGAAGCCATGGTGGCAGAGGCTCCCCAGGAGAACAATGCTGGTGGTGGCATGCCCGATATGGGCGGTATGGGCGGTATGGGCGGTATGGGCGGCATGATGTAAACGTCCAAGCATACTCTCAATAAACCTCAAAAAGGCCTGCAAACCCAGTGTTTGCAGGCCTTTTTTAGCTTGGTGTGTAGTATTTGTATGCATGATAACCCATCAATTACTGGGATATTGATTGGGGGCAGGTTGGTTAGAGAAAATGATGCATCTGCCCACTTAGTGGCCTTCGCGTCTTCGCGAGAGGTGTTCTTATTTGTAGAAGTCTGTTACCCCTCGGCGAGTTTGCGATACAGCGAACGTACACTGATGCCGGCGATCTTTGCCACCTTGCTCTTGTCCCCCTGGTGCGCTGACATTAATGTCAGCAGGTAATTGTATTCCAGTGTCTTGAGATCAATGTCCTGTTGCTCGATGCGAGGTTGCGGAATTTGCGGTAAGTCGTTCAAGCACCTGATAATCACCGAGTCATCAATGACATTGGATTGCTTGAAGATTAGCGCGCGCTCCATTAGGTTGCGCAACTCACGGACGTTGCCCGGAAAGGGCTGTTGTTGCAGGAGCTTGACGGCGGAATTGCTGATATGGAGCTTGTCGCCGCCACTGATTTTCTCGAGAACGGATTTGGCGATCAAAGCGATGTCTTCGTACCGCTTGCGCAGTGGTGGTAGCTCAATGGGGAAGACATTGATGCGGTAATAGAGATCTTCGCGGAACTCGCCGCGCTCAATCAGTGCCGGCAGATTCTTGTGGGTGGCGCAGATCAGCCGAAACCGGGCGCGCTTGATTTCCGTGTTGCCCACTGCACGATAGGTTCCTGTTTCCAGCAAGCGCAAAAGCTTGACCTGCATGCCCATTGGTACGTCGCCGATTTCGTCGAGAAACAGCGTGCCGTCCTCGGCGGCTTCTATCAATCCGGCTTTCCTGGAGATGGCGCCGGTAAACGCCCCCTTGACGTGACCAAACAGTTCACTTTCGAACAGCGTCTCCGTAAGACCGGCACATTCTACAGTGACTAGGGGTCGATCGCGCCTGGGGCTGGCTTGATGGATGGCGCTGGCGGCCATTTCCTTGCCTGTCCCGGATTCGCCCAGCAGCAATACGGCGGTGTCTCTGGCTGCAACCAGGTTGATCATATCTACCATGCGGTTGAAGGGGGGGCTGCGGCCCACCATCTGCCTGGTGCTGGATTCTGCGCTGGCGATGCTGACCGGCTTTAATAACTCTACAAAAAACTTGGGGCGTCCCTCATCGTCCAGGATGGGTAGCATTTCCACGTCCACATATTCCTTCCCCCGAGATGTATTGTGGATATGCAAAACCCGCTCTTTTTGTCGGGAGTCTGTGCAGGTGGCCAAGGGGCAAGTCTCGCCGGCCTGATCGCAGGGGCGGTCGTAGCCATGAGATACCTCAAAACAATGAGCGGGGCGTCCGGGCTCGATCTCGCCGAAACTCTCCAGATATCGTTCGTTGGTGGCGAGGATCCGGTAGTCGTTGGTGACCAGAATGGCCGGGCATTCAAACCCGTCGAGTATGCGGGCGGCATCCTGATTGGTGTCGCTGGCGATCAAGTGCATGGCTGTCAAATCCGGCAAACGTGTTTGCCAATAATGACAAAGGTGGGTCGGCTGCGGCAACTGCTTTTATCACTCTTGAGTTTATTTCTAAAAAAATTCAGGTAAAACAATTGGCTACTGCCTATAGTGTTGTTTGGTGAATACTTGGCATAAGGATTGCAAAAATAATCTCAAGATCAGAGTTGCTGGCATAGTGGAACGCGATATGCAGTCCACCCCACCCCACAGTGGAGTAGCAACTCCATTCACCATAATTGGGAGGAGTCCCTTTTGGAATTTGATGCTTTTGTTCTGGCGCGCATGCAGTTCGCCGCCAACATAACTTTCCATATTCTTTTTCCCAGTATTTCCATCGGCCTGGCCTGGGTGTTGTTTTACTTTCGTGCCCGCTTTACGTTGAGTGGCGAACAAGCCTGGGAGTATGCCTATTATTTCTGGGTGAAGGTTTTTGCCCTGACGTTTGCCATGGGTGTGGTTTCCGGGATCACCATGAGTTTCCAGTTCGGCACTAACTGGCCGGGCTTTATGGAACGCGCCGGCAATGTCGCCGGTCCTCTGCTGGGCTATGAGGTACTGACTGCGTTCTTTCTCGAAGCCTCTTTCCTCGGGATCATGTTATTTGGCAAGGATCGGGTATCAAACCGCATGCACTTGGTCGCCTCTTTTCTCGTGGCTTTCGGCACCCTCCTGTCTGCCTTCTGGATCCTCAGTCTCAATTCCTGGATGCAAACGCCATCTGGTTTTTCCATGGAAAACGGCCGGGTAATGGTGGACAGCTGGTGGGCAGTTATTTTCAATCCGTCGTTTCCCTATCGGTTTATTCACATGACGCTGGCGTCGTTTCTGACCACAGCCTTTTTGATCACCGGGGTCAGTGCCTGGCGGCGTAGAAAAAAGGTCGACGGGCCGGCAACCTGGAACGTCATGAAAACCGGTATTGTCATCGCCGCGGTGCTGGCGCCCGTGCAGATTTTGGTGGGGGATCTCCACGGGCTGAACACGCTAGAGCATCAACCGGCGAAAATCGCGGCCATGGAGGCGATTTGGGAGACGGAAAGGGGCGCGTCTTTTACGGTCTTCGGTTTGCCCGATGAAGAGAGCCGGGAAACACGATTTGCACTGAAGATCCCCTATGCCGCCAGCTGGATTTTGACCCACGAACTGGACGGTGAGGTGAGAGGCTTGAGCGAATTCGCCGACCATCCCCCTGTGGGTTGGGTGTTCTGGTCCTTCCGGGTCATGCTGGCGGTTGGCAGTTTAATGCTGTTGGTTAGCTGGTGGGCTGCCTGGCATGTCTGGCGCGACCGGGTGCCAGGTCCGGCCTTGTTGCGGGCACTGTCGTGGATGACTTTTTCCGGCTGGGTTGCGGTGGTAGCCGGCTGGTATGTGACCGAGATCGGCCGTCAGCCTTGGATCGTCGATGGCGTGCTGCGTACCGCGGATGTTGTGGCTGACCACGCTTCCGCGACGCTCACGGGGACTCTGTTGGGCTATGTCGCACTCTATGTCTTTCTCCTGATGGCCTATATCGGTGCCTTACGTTATCTGGCTAGCAAACCGGCGGCATCCATGGCGATAAAAAAACAACCAATCGTTTCGCAGCAGCAAGGCACGGAGGGAGCGCACTGATGGAATTCTGGTTACCAATTGTCTATGTCGCCATCATGGGTCTGGCGTTGTTGATCTATGTCGTGCTGGATGGTTACGACTTGGGGGTAGGCCTGCTTTTGCCGGCCGCCGACGAGCGGGAAAAAGACATCATGATCGCGTCCATAGGTCCGTTTTGGGATGCCAATGAAACCTGGATCGTACT
>DDNV01000094.1:17092-17390 GCA_002341315.1 Cellvibrionales bacterium UBA2511 | reverse complement strand
GCCAATGAAACCTGGATCGTACTCGGTGTGGGCGTGCTGTTGATTGCTTTTCCCATGGCTCACGGTGCCATCCTGACAGCGCTTTACATCCCTGTGACTCTGATGTTGATGGGTTTAATCCTGCGCGGAGTAGCTTTCGATCTGCGCGTCAAGGCGGGTGACCATCGCAAGCAGTTGTGGAACCGGGCCTTCTTCCTGGGTTCATTGGTTGCCGCGGTTTCCCAGGGCTGGATGCTTGGCGCCTATGTCACTGGCCTGCGCGGTGATCTGACAAGCCATTTGTTTGCCCTGTTGATCG
>DDNV01000094.1:14712-16913 GCA_002341315.1 Cellvibrionales bacterium UBA2511 | reverse complement strand
CATTTGTTTGCCCTGTTGATCGGGCTGACTTTGCCGGCGTTCTATCTGCTGCTTGGGTCGGCCTGGTTGCTGATGAAAACGGAAGGCGCCTTGTTCGACAAGGCGTTGCGTTGGGCACGCTGGTCGGTGTTGCCCACCGGGCTGGGTCTGCTGGCGGTGTCGATAGCCACGCCGATTGCCAGCGGGACTATCGCCGCCAAATGGTTCACGCTGCCGAATTTTATAGGACTGTTGCCGATTCCAGTGTCCTGCCTGGCGCTCTACGCGGGCATCGTATGGCTCCTGCGGCGAGACAACTGGCTCCGAGAAGGTCACAGCTGGGTGATTTTCGTTGCGATTGTGTTGATCTGCCTGATGGCATCACTGGGACTGGCCTACAGTATCTATCCCGATATCATCATTGGTGAGATGACGATTTGGGAGGCCTCGGCCTCTGTCAGTTCCCTTTTGTTTACTCTGGTGGGCATTGTTATCACGTTGCCCGCGATCCTTTTTTACACCATTTATGTCTACCGTGTTTTTCGCGGCAAGGCGACCGAATTGTCCTATGACTAGCATGAGATTGAGGAGCGAAACCATGAACCAGGCTATCGACTTTGAAGTAGATTTCGATCACAAACCCGCAGTTGTGCCGTTTTTCGATGAGCAGACCAGTACCTTTTCCTATGTGGTGAAGGACCCGACTTCCCGTGCCTGTGCAGTGGTGGATTCGGTGATGGACCTCGATTATGCGGCTGGACGCTTAAATCTGGACGGTGCCGACAGGATTATCGACTACATCCGCAAGCAGGGGCTTGAGTTGGAATGGCTCATCGAGACCCATGTACACGCCGATCACTTATCCGCTTCGCCCTACATTCAGGAGAAGCTGGGCGGCAAGCTCGGCATTGGCTCGAAAATAGTTACCGTACAGGAAACCTTTGGCAAGATTTTCAACGCCGGTACAGAATTTCAGCGTGATGGGTCCCAGTTTGATCACCTGTTTACCGATGCAGAACAATACACCATCGGCAATATCGTCTGTCATGCCATTCACACACCGGGACATACGCCTGCCTGCATGACCCATCTCATC
The DNA here is from genome assembly GCA_002341315.1 of Cellvibrionales bacterium UBA2511. Lineage (GTDB taxonomy): Bacteria > Pseudomonadota > Gammaproteobacteria > Pseudomonadales > Porticoccaceae > Porticoccus. Next base: position 15,838 of record DDNV01000094.1, on the reverse strand, counting down.
GGCGATGCCGCGTTTGTGGGGGACACTCTTTTCATGCCGGATGCCGGTACCGCAAGGGCGGATTTTCCGGGTGGTGACGCCCGCGTGCTTTACCAGTCCATCATGCGCGTACTGTCACTGCCGGACGAGGTGCGGATTTTCATGTGCCATGACTACCAGCCCGGCGGCCGCGAGGTGGAATTTGCAACCACTGTGGGGGAGCAGAAAGTGAACAACATCCATGTGGGGGCCGGCAAGACTGAGGACGATTTCGTCGAGATGCGGGAGGCGCGCGACGCCACACTCGACATGCCGCGTCTGATACTGCCTTCCCTGCAGGTGAATATGCGCGCGGGGCATACGCCGCCCGCCGAGGACAATGGCACGGTCTATCTGAAAATACCGCTGAATGTCCTGTGATAAGTAACCGGGCAGCATCGTGACCATTGCAATCCAATAAGAGAGGCAGTTAATGGAAATTAAGCGAATCAATGACAGCTACTCCGTCTCCGGTCAAATAAGTCCGGCGGACATCGACAAGCTGGTGGAGGCCGGTATTCGCAGCATCGTTTGCAATCGTCCGGATGGCGAAGGCGCCGACCAGCCCAATTTCTCGGAGATCGAGCAGGCGGCGCAGGCCAGAGGTATGGAGACGTACTACCTGCCGGTAACCTCGGGTAAGGTGCTGGATGAGGACGCGGCCAAGTTCGGCAAATTGATGCAGACCTTGCCGCAGCCTGTGCATGCGTACTGTCGCAGCGGCATGCGTTCGACGACACTCTGGGCGTTGAATGAAGGCGCAAGACAGGCGGATCTGCAACAGATTCTGAAATCAGCCCGGGATGCTGGATACGATATGAGTGGTGTGGTGCAGCGGATCGCCGGACAGGGAGTCGAGGGGGCTGTCGAACCCGTCGGTCAGTACGATATTGTCATCGTTGGAGGGGGTGCTGCGGGTATTGCAGCTGCCTCGAGTATTCGGCAACGCTCCCGCAACGTTTCCATCGCCATCATCGATCCGGCTGAGCTTCATTATTATCAGCCCGGCTGGACCTTCGTTGGTGCCGGCGTGTTCAGCCCGGAAAAAACCGAACGCCGTATGGCCGCTCTCATTCCCAAGGGGGTGGAGTGGATCAAGTCGGCGGTG
>DDNV01000094.1:4554-14604 GCA_002341315.1 Cellvibrionales bacterium UBA2511 | reverse complement strand
AAACGACGCGGTGATTCTGGAAGGCTGCCGAGCCGTGAAGTACAAACGGCTGGTAGTGGCGCCCGGCATAAAACTGGACTGGGATGCCATCGAAGGGCTGCCGGATACCCTGGGCCGCAATGGCGTCACCTCCAACTACCGTTTCGATCTGGCCCCCTATACTTGGGAGCTGGTGAAGAATATGACCTCCGGTCGGGCCCTGTTTACCCAGCCGCCCATGCCCATTAAATGCGCCGGCGCACCCCAGAAAGCGATGTACCTGTCGGCGGACTGGTGGTATCGCCAAGGGGTGCTCGGGGATATCGATGTCGAGTTCTACAATAGCGGTGCCGTATTGTTCGGTATCAAGGAGTATGTGCCGGCACTGATGGAATACGTGAAAAAGTACAATGCCAGTCTCAATTTTCAGCATCGACTGTTTAAAATCGACGGCCCAGCACAGAAGGCGTGGTTCGAGCACACGGATGACAACGGCAATACCGAGGTTGTCGAGCGCACTTTCGATATGATTCACGTCTGTCCGCCGCAAACCGCGCCGGACTTTATTCGGGTTAGCCCACTGGCGGATGAAGCCGGCTGGGTAGATGTGGACCAGACCACCCTGCGCCACAAAAAATACGACAACATCTGGTCGTTGGGGGATGTCATAAACGCCCCCAACGCCAAAACGGCAGCGGCCGCCCGCAAGCAGGCACCGGTGGTGGCTACTAATGTCCTGTCGGACATGGGGCTGATAAAAGGTGTGGCGCATTACGATGGCTACGGGTCATGTCCTTTGACGGTGGAGCGCGGAAAAGTGGTGCTGGCAGAGTTCGGTTATGGCGGCAAACTATTGCCCAGTTTCCCGCGCTGGTTGGTCAATGGGACCCGTCCGTCGCGCCTGTCCTGGTTGCTCAAGGAAAGGGTCATGCCACCGCTTTACTGGAAGGGCATGCTGCGTGGCAGGGAATGGCTGGCTAATCCCGTGATCAGTGACGAATGAAAAGAGCCAACCACTGATGGCAGTAAGAGAGCTGTTTCCTTGTGTTGAGTGGTTGCGGCAATACGACCGCAAGATGCTGATCAGCGACACGATTGCGGCGGTGATCGTGACCATCATGCTTATTCCTCAGTCGCTCGCCTACGCCATGCTGGCGGGGTTGCCGCCGGAAATGGGGCTTTACGCCAGTATCCTGCCGTTGGTTGCTTATGCCGCGTTCGGCACCAGCCGCACCCTTGCTGTGGGTCCGGTGGCGGTGGTATCGCTGCTCACCGCCGCCGCCGCCGGCAAGGTGGCTCAGCAAGGCTCGCCGGAGTACATGATGGCGGCCATTGTGCTGGCTCTTTTGTCGGGCATGATGTTGTTGTTGATGGGGGTTCTCCGTCTCGGCATGCTGGCGAACTTCCTGGCCCACCCGGTGATCGCGGGCTTTATAACGGCGTCCGGGATCATTATCGCGGTTAGTCAGGTGCGCCACATTCTCGGCATTGAAGCCCATGGGGAGAACCTCTTTGATTTGTTGGTCTCGCTTTATCAACATCTGGGTGATGCCAACATTTCCACCATGGTGGTAGGTGTGGGAGCCGTTGCCTTTCTCTTCTGGGTGCGCAGTGGACTTGCGCCACTTCTAGTGCGCACAGGGCTTAACCCTGAGGCTGCCGGGATGGCTGCCAAGGCCGGGCCGGTATTATTGGTGATTGTCACCACGCTGGCCGCCTACACCCTGGACCTGAAGGGGCAGGGTGTGGCTCTGGTTGGTGCAGTGCCCAGGGGCCTGCCGGACTTGACGATACCCACATTTTCACTGGAGCTTTGGGGTGAGCTAGCCGGTTCCGCACTTTTGCTGTCGGTTATCGGTTTCGTGGAATCAGTCTCTGTCGGCCATACGCTGGCGGCCAAGCGTCGCCAGCGTATCGCTCCCAATCAGGAGTTGATCGGTCTGGGCGCTTCCAATGTAGCTTCGGCTATTTCCGGGGGCATGCCGGTTACGGGTGGCTTTTCCCGCTCAGTAGTTAATTTCGACGCCGGTGCTGTCACCCCGGCAGCCGGTGTCTTCACAGCAGTCGGCATCGCGCTGGTGGCGTTGTTACTCACACCCCTTCTATTTTTCCTGCCCAAAGCGACATTGGCGGCAACGATCATTGTCGCGGTCCTATCCCTGGTAGATCTGGCGATCCTGAAACGTGCGTGGAATTACTCCCTGTCAGATTTTCTCGCCGTGGCAATCACCATCGGTGTCACTCTGATATTGGGTGTGGAGCTGGGCGTTCTATGCGGTGTGCTCGCGTCCATTGGTATGCATCTGTACAAGACGGCCAAGCCCCATATTGCTGTAGTGGGACAGGTGCCGGGTACCGAACACTTTCGCAATGTCAATCGACACGAGGTCATCACCGATCCCCGCATTCTATCGTTGCGTGTGGACGAGAGTCTGTACTTCGCCAACGCGAATTACCTGGAAGATCGTGTCTACGAGTTGCTTGCTCAGCGTCGGGAGCTCGAGCACGTCATCCTCCAGTGTACCGCAGTCAATGAAATCGACATGAGTGCCCTGGAATCACTGGAGGCGATCAACACCCGCTTGCGGGAAGCCGGCATTCAATTACATCTGTCGGAAGTTAAGGGGCCGGTCATGGATCTGCTGAAGTGTACGGACTTTCTCGAGCACCTTTCCGGTGAGGTCTACCTCAGTCATTATCAGGCAGTGAAGGCGCTGTCCGGTGACGGGGAGACGTGCTGATGTCGGAAGCGAGGCTGTTGATCACCAGTATGGCGAACTGACGACATCTTGAGCAGGGTTGGTGATGTCACTGTTGCCGTTGATTCCGGTGTTTTTGCCGGAAGTGAGGAAAAGTGCTATTTGTGTAATGGCACCGATTTACCAAACTGATCGCGGGCGAGGATGTCCGAACTCCGCGGTCATTACAATTGTTAATCAGAAGGAGTCAATTATGAGTTTACGTCTTGGCGATACTGCCCCCAATTTTAAGATTGCCACCACCACAGGTGATATCGACTTTCACGAGTGGGCCGGTGATTCCTGGGTGTTCTTTTTTAGCCACCCGGCGGATTTCACCCCGGTCTGTACCACGGAGATGGGCCGAACGGCACAGCTGGATGCCGAATTCACTGCCCGCAACGTCAAACCGCTGGGCCTGTCTACCGACACGGTGGAAGAGCACCTGAAGTGGATCAAGGATGTGGATGATACCCAGAATACCAGTCTCAAGTTTCCCATCGTAGCGGACAAGGATCACAAGGTGGCCCAGCTCTACAGCATGATCCATCCCGGGGAGAGCGAGACTGCCGCAGTGCGTTCGGTCTTCATCATCGATCCGGACAAGAAAATCCGGCTCACCATGACTTATCCCATGAGCGTGGGTCGCAATTTCACGGAGATACTGCGGGTTATCGATGCCCTGCAGCTGTCGGATGAAAAAGGTATCGCCACTCCTGCAGACTGGAAGAAAGGTGACAAGGTGATCATCCCCCCGAGTGTCTCCAACGACAAGGCGAAAGGTCTTTTCCCCAACGGTTGGGATGAACTGCGCCCCTACCTGCGGCTGACTAAAGTGTAGGATCCGGAGCCGGCACGATGCCGGCTTTCAGTAGTTGCCACGCCGGTTGTCGGCGTGGCAACCGCTTCCTGGTTCACGACCACTCGGAGCATTACTTGGAGTAGTCTATGAAAACTGCACACGATCTGGTGTTAGAAGCCAAACAGCATATTACCGAGATCAATGCCGACGAGGCGGAAGTAGAAATAAAAAATGCTGATATTGTCATCGATATTCGGGAGCCTGAAGAGTTCCACCAGGGGCACATTCACGGTGCGGTGAATATCCCCCGCGGTATCCTGGAATTCAGGCTCTCGTCAGTGCCGGAATTTGAAAACAGGGAAATGGGTATTGTGCTTTACTGCAAAACTAACGGTCGGGGTGCTCTGGCAGCAAAAAGCCTGAAGGAGATGGGTTACATTCAGGTTAAAACCATTGCTGGCGGTATGGATGCTTGGACAGCGGCAGACAAGCCCATCGCAGTTCCTCGCAAGCTCGATTTCGACTGATGATTGTAGTCATTTTACGTCTGGTAGTAATATGCCCGACAGGATCGCCATCTGCCGATCCTGTCGGTAATGCATAGTCCAGCCGACAAGTAACTTGCAGAACAGGTCGATAATCACACACAAATAGAACTTGCCTATCGCTAATAGATACCGCAATTATATTAGTGGCCTACCGGGTTTCGGCGCAGTGAAGTTACGTTCTAAATGGTTCTGTCACCCCCAATAAAAAAGGCTCCTGTTTGGGAGCCTTTTTTATTGGATACAGCAAATTGCTCAGGCAAAGTTGCTGTTGACGAACTGCCAGTTCACTAACTTCCAGAAAGCTGCCAGATAGTCGGGCCGGGAATTGCGGTAATCGATGTAATAGGCGTGTTCCCAGACGTCAACAGTAAGCAGTGGAGTGACACTGCTATCGGTCAGTGGGGTTTCGGCATTGCTGGTATTGACGATGGCGACAGATCCATCCGCTTTTTTTACCAGCCAGGTCCAGCCTGAACCAAAGTTATTGGCGGCGCTGGTGTTGAACGCTTCCTTGAACTTGTCGAAAGAGTCGAAGGTACTGTTGATGGCATCGGCGACCGGGCCGGTGGGCTCACCGCCGCCATTGGGGCTCAGGCAGTTCCAGTAGAACGTGTGGTTCCATATCTGGGCGGCGTTATTGAAGGTGCCTCCGGAGGCGGTTTTCACGATGTCTTCAAGACTTTTGCCTTCGAACTCGGTACCGGGAACCAGGCCGTTCAGTTTGTCGACGTAGGTTTTATGATGCTTGCCGTAATGGTACTCCAGAGTTTCCTGGGATATCTGTGGGGCGAGGGCATCCATCGCGTAGGGAAGTTCAGGTAATGTAAAAGCCATGATAGTCATCCTTTAGTTACAACGATAAAGGCGCCTTGAATGTGTTGTGAAGACAACAGGCATCCGTTTGGCGGAGAGATTTAGTCCAGGTGGACGCGATCGGAGCGGGGAAGTATTGCGGATGGATAGCCCGGTAGTCGATGCCACCAGATTATCCGGAAAAGCCTTCCAAAAGTCTGCCGAGAAAAGCTGGCGTCCATTGGATGAGTTAGTGTAGCAAACATTGGATGGAAAAGCCTGGTCAGTGCTGACAGGACAGGATTTAACCCGACCTGCTTCAGGGTATAAGCCAGGACTGGCGGGCGCTTTTTTATCTTCAGGACATTTTGTGACAGAATTAAATAGACATGATGGGTGCTTCCGGTTGCTATAATGACGGCGTCGGGGGGATTTATCCATAGCCCAACAAGTGCTCAAATGCTTTAATAAAAGAAAATCAACTATAACAATCACTCGCTGTCTGTAAGGAGATTCACATGGAATTCATTAACTTCCTCATCCGCTGGGGGCATCTGCTGTTCGGTATTACCTGGATTGGCATATTGTACTACTTCAATTTTATACAGGGTGGCTATTTCAAGCAGGCTACCCCTGAAGCACTGGCCGATGCGAAAGCCAAGCTGGCGCCCAACGCCCTGTGGTGGTTCCGCTGGGGCGCCATGTTTACGTTTATAACCGGTGTTTTGTTGCTGGGTGGACTATCCCACAATAACCAATTCAACAACTCCATCGTCATTGCTGCCCTTATGGGTACGTTGATGTTTCTGAACGTCTGGCTGATTATCTGGCCAAACCAGCAAGTCGCCCTGGGCATGAAGGAGGGTGATGGCCCCTCAGCCGGTGCCAAAGCGCTGCTGGCCTCGCGCACGAATGTGCTGTTTTCCGGGCCGATGGCCTTTGGCATGCTGGCAAGCCCCCATGCATCACAGTGGGGTGGAAGTGGTTACGGTACCGGCGTTGGCGGGATCGACCTGATTGTCTGCCTCGTGATCATTGCTGCGCTCGAAGTAAATGCGCTGATGGGTAAGCAGGGTCCCATGGCGTCAGTGAAAGGCGTTATTCATGCAAGCCTCGGTCTGACGGTGGTGCTGTTTGGTATTCTCTACTATTTGTAAGCACTGCACGGCATAAAAAAGCCGGCCCTGGGGCCGGTTTTTTTGTGCTTGAGACGTATATAATAACGCGCTCCGCTCGGCGGGGTGTGTCCATACTTGAACGATGTTTTGTAACCAAAGGTTAACGCCATCATGACAGACAGGGATTTTAAACGTTTTGATCCAATCGTTCCGGAAAGTGATGACCGTATTGGTCGATCCTCGGGTGGTACGGTTGACGATGGCCGCAGGCGAGCAGCGAAACGGCCGCCACCGTCTGATTCGCATGGTGGTGGATCAATCAGCGGGGTCTGGAAGTTGCTGGTGCTGGTGCTGTTGCTGGGTCTTGCCGGAATGGGCTATATGCTGGTTCAGGAGAAAGCTCGCTTGGCGCAATTGCAGTCCCGCTTTGACGAGCTGGAAGCCAAGATCGTATCCACGGATGAATCGCTCAATCAGTCTGGTGCCACCCTCGGCATGAAAATTCGCGAACATACTGAGGCGCTGGATAAGCACTGGTCGGAAATTCGTAAACTGTGGGGTGTTTCTTACGATACAAATCGTAAAACTATTGATACAAACAGCAAAACTATCGAGTCCCAGGGCGCAACCCTTGCTGCGCAGGATAAGGCCATTAACGGTTTGCAGGCTTCTGCTGCGGCTCGCAAAAAGGAGATAGCCGCGCTTGCCAGCAAAGTTGACAAGGCCGGTCAGTCGGTGGAAACCGCAGCGAGTTCTGCCATGGCAGCCAAGCTGGAGGTAAACGATTTGGCGAGTCAGTTGCAGGATATTACTGCACGTCTCAATGCGGTCGATAAAACGGCTAGGGATTCCAGTGCCCGGACAGCGGCAAATGAAGAGGCCATTCGTGCCATTGATGCCTATCGGCTTCAGGTCAATCGCGATCTGCAGTTGATCAAGCAGCAGTTGGGCGCCCCCCCAGGCTGATCGCCAGGAACTAAAACCATTTCGGATAGATTACCCTTGAGAGAGTGACATGACTGTAATTCGACAAGACGATCTGATTGATAGTGTGGCCGATGCGCTGCAATTCATTTCTTACTACCACCCGGTGGATTTTATCCAGGCGGTAAATGAGGCCTATGAGCGTGAGGAATCCCAGGCGGCGAAGGACGCCATGGCCCAGATTCTGATCAATTCCCGCATGTGCGCCATGGGCCACCGCCCGATCTGTCAGGACACCGGCATCGTCAACGTGTTCGTCAAGGTCGGTATGAACGTGCAGTGGCAGGGTGACATGAGTGTCACCGACATGATTAACGAAGGGGTGCGTCGTGCCTACAAAAACCCGGACAACGTTTTGCGCGCTTCGGTATTGGCGGATCCGGACGGTGCCCGCAAAAACACTGGTGACAATACGCCGGCGGTGATCAATTATGAAATAGTGCCGGGTGATACCGTGGAAATCGATGTGGCCGCCAAGGGTGGCGGTTCCGAAGCAAAGTCCAAGTTCGCTATGCTGAACCCCTCTGATTCGGTAGTGGACTGGGTGTTGGAACAGGTTCCCAAAATGGGAGCCGGTTGGTGTCCGCCGGGAATGCTCGGTATCGGCATCGGCGGTACCGCCGAAAAAGCCATGTTGCTGGCCAAAGAGTCACTGATGGAGCCCATCGATATTCAGGAGTTGCGAGCCCGTGGCGCATCCTGTCGCGCGGAAGAGCTGCGTCTGGAGTTGTTTGAGAAGGTCAATAACCTGGGCATCGGCGCGCAGGGATTGGGCGGTCTGACCACTGTGCTGGATATCAAGGTCAAAGATTTTCCCGCCCACGCGGCCAACAAGGCGGTGGCGTTGATTCCCAATTGTGCTGCCACACGCCATACCCATTTCACGCTGGACGGCTCCGGACCAGCCTATCAGACGGCACCGGATCTCAATGATTGGCCGGACATTGCCTGGGAAGTCGGCGACAGTGTGCGCCGGGTCAATCTGGATACCGTCACCCGGGAAGACATCAAGGCCTGGAAAACCGGTGAAACCCTGTTGTTGTCCGGCAAAATGCTGACCGGGCGCGATGCCGCTCATAAACGAATGGTGGACATGCTGGCCAAGGGCGAAAAACTGCCGGTGGATATGACGGGTCGGTTTATCTATTACGTGGGGCCGGTGGACCCTGTCAGAGATGAAGTGGTGGGTCCCGCCGGTCCAACCACCGCAACCCGGATGGATAAATTTACTCGTACTATGCTGGAGCAGACCGGACTGATCGGTATGATCGGCAAAGCCGAGCGCGGGCCGGTAGCCATTGAAGCGATCCGCGATAATGAGGCCGTTTATCTGATGGCGGTGGGCGGTTCAGCCTACCTGGTGTCCAAGGCGATTACCGGTGCGAAGGTGGTGGCGTTTGAAGATCTCGGCATGGAGGCGATCTACGAATTCGAGATTGTCGATATGCCGGTGACCGTGGCGGTGGACTCGAAAGGTGAGTCAGTGCACCAGACTGGTCCAAAAATCTGGCAGGCCCGTATTGAAGAGCGCGAGTTGATAATTTGACCGGTTGGTTAGACAATCTTTTCTGTAAAAAGAGCGTCATAACAGGAAAAAAAACCGGAAATGTAGTAAACTCAACACAGTTACTGTTGTAACAAGGCGAGGAGCCTGGTTTTATTAAATTGGAATTTATGGTGGATATGATGAAGAAGATTTCAGCTGTAATGGGTACATTACTTTTAGCCGTATCTGTGTCAGCGACAGCGCAGACACCGGAAGGTTTATATTTGGGTCCGTCACTCGGTTACTACTATCTGGATAGTGATCGTGTTATCAGTGGACATGATGAATCGGGTGTTTTGGGTCTGAACCTGGGTTATCGTTTTTCAAATGACTGGGCCATTGAAGCGAGCTACGGTCACGATATCGCCGATGCGGATCTTGAAGTTTCGCAGATCAATGCCTACTACTGGTTTGGTGAAGACAATGGTGGCTGGCGCCCTTACATGCTGGCAGGTGCAAGCTACTATGATCGCAGTGGCAGCAACGAAAACAATCTCCAGTCCGAAGAAAAATATACTCATCAGCTGCAGGTCGGTGTTGGTCTCTCCAAAATGATTGCCGAGCAGTGGGAATTCCGTGGCGATGCACGTTTGCACAGCAAGGTGCGTGAAGGCGGTTTCCAGGGTGTTAATGATGCTTCCGTCAACTTTGCCGTGAATTACTACTTTAACAAGCCGGTTGTCCCGGTCGTTGCCGAGCCTGCCCCAGCTCCTGAGCCAAAACCACCGGCGCCAGAGCCCGAAAAACGCACTATCACGATTCGCCTGAATGTTGAATTCGAATTTGACAAGGCAATCGTTCGTGCCATCTACGGTGATGAACTGCAGGCAGTGGCCAGTGCGATGAAGGTGCATGATGACATTACTCTGGAACTCGAAGGTCACACTGACTCGCTTGGCCCGGATGAGTACAACCAGACGTTGTCAGAAGACCGCGCCGCAGCGGTTAAAGCAAAAATCGTCGAAGATTACGGTATTGCTGCCAATCGCATTACCACTAGCGGCTACGGTGAAACCCGTCCGCTTGTCGACAACAACACCGACGAAGGACGCGCTCGCAACCGTCGTGTGGTCGGTGAAATGACCTACACCGAAGTGGTTAAATAAACCGGGTTTGACGGTTTTTTGCACGACACTAACGGCGTCCTCGGACGCCGTTTTTCGTTGAGGGATGCGTGGGGGCGATGGACACTGGCGTGAACACACTTTACTGGCACGATTACGAAACCTTTGGTATTGACCCCGCCCGCGATTGCCCCTCGCAGTTTGCCGGGATTCGCACCAACGAGTCATTGGAAGTTATCGGCGAGCCGTTGCGACTGTATTGTCGGCCACCCCTGGATCGCCTACCTTCTCCGATGGCGTCACTAGTGACAGGCATTACACCCCAGAATGCTCTCGATAAAGGCGTGCCAGAGCGTACTTTCATTGAGCAGATTCACCGTGAATTGTCGGTTCCCGGCACCTGTGGCGTCGGTTACAACAGTATCCGGTTTGATGATGAGGTGACCCGCCATACCCTTTACCGGAACTTCTATGACCGT
>DDNV01000094.1:1157-4401 GCA_002341315.1 Cellvibrionales bacterium UBA2511 | reverse complement strand
CCGGAACTTCTATGACCCCTATGAGCGGGAATGGAAGCAGGGCAATTCCCGCTGGGATATTATCGATATGGTCCGGCTTGCCAGAGCCCTGCGGCCCGATGGTATCAAGTGGCCCGATTACGACGATGGTTCTCCCTGTTTTAAACTGGAGCAACTCACTCAGGCCAATGGCATCAGTCATGAGTCGGCTCACGATGCCCTGTCGGATGTTATGGCGACCATTGCCATGGCAAGACTTGTCCGGGAGAAGCAGCCACAGTTGTATCAGTATGTCTATGAGCACCGCCTGAAACACAAGGTGGCTGAATTGATCAATCTCAATCACCGCAAGCCTTTTTTACATGTTTCCGGGAAATTACCGAGGGAGAATGGCTATACGGCGCTCATGATGCCCCTGGCGCAACACCCCGTGAACAAAAATGCCATTATCTGTTTTAACCTGATGGGAGATGCTCGTGCGCTGCTCGAATTATCAGCCGAGCAGATCAGTGAGCGGCTCTTTACCCGCACGGATGCATTGCCCGAAGGGGTAAGCCGGATACCCTTGAAAGGTGTGCAGTTGAACCGTTGCCCGGTCGTGGCAACGCCACGGTTGATGGATACTGCAGCCGCCCAGCGACTGGGTATTGATCTTGCGAGGTGCGAAAAACAATGGCAGCTGCTGCTTTCACAGGATTTGAGTGCCAAGCTGGCTGCGGTTTTTGCAAGCCAGCAGTATGAGCCCCGCGAGAATGCCGAACAGGCCCTCTATGAGGGTTTCGCCAGTGAGGCCGACAAGGCACTTTTCTCAGCGGTGAGGTCTGCCAGTGCCAGCGAGCTGGCCAGTGACAGCCTGCATTTTCGAGATCAGCGTTACCGTGAGCTGCTGTTCCTGTATCGAGCGAAAAATTTCCCCGACACGCTCACTGATGAGGAACGAAACTGTTGGCAGGAGTGCCGTTTTCAACAGTTGACCAATGGCAGGGGCGGCTATCTCTCGCTGAACGATTTTTACGCGCAGATAGAAGCGTTGCATGCCAGGGAAGATTTGTCCGAGCGGGACAGAACTATTCTCCACGCCCTGCGAGAGTGGGGTGATCAGATTTTATAATAGGTGGGCTGCTGGTTCACACCTGACAAAGTCGCTAAAATGCAGCGGTTTTGTTATTCATCGAGGGGCAGAGTGTGGAATTCAAAGGCGCCAGTATTCTTTCCATCAGTCAGTTTGAGCGCGACGATATTGATCGGATTTTCCGGGTAGCCGACCGCATGGAGCCCTACGCGCAGCGGCAGAAAATCACTCGTGTACTGGAAGGCGCAATCCTCGGCAATATGTTTTTTGAGTCGAGCACCCGAACGCGGATCAGCTTTGGCAGTGCATTCAATCTCCTCGGCGGTGAAGTGCGTGAAACCGCCGGTTTCGAGGCATCGGCGCTGACCAAGGGCGAGTCGCTCCAGGATACGGCACGGGTATTATCCGGATTTAGCGACATTATCTGCCTGCGCCACCCTCAGTCCGGTTCTGCAGCGGCCTTCGCCTCCTCCAGCCGGGTTCCTGTGATCAATGGCGGCGACGGCAGCAATGAACACCCTAGTCAGGCGCTGCTGGATCTCTATACCATTGAAAAAGAGCTGAAAGGTCGCGGACGCCAGTTGGACGGACTGCGGGTTGCCATGATCGGTGACCTCAAGCATGGCCGTACGGTGCATTCCCTGTGCCGGTTACTGATGCTGTTCCGGCACATTTCAGTGGAGCTGGTTTCCCCAAGGGAGTTGGCCATGCCCAGGGAGCTGGTTGAGGAGATGCGTGCGGCGGGAGTCAAGGTGGACGAATCAGACCGGCTTGAGCCGAGCATTGCGCATGTGGATATTGTCTACTCCACACGTATTCAGGAAGAGCGTTTTTCCAGTAAGGATGAGGCGGACCTGTATCGCGGACGGTTTCGTCTTAACCAGGCGATTTATACCTCGAACTGTGAACCCAATACCGTCATTATGCATCCGCTGCCGCGAGACTCCCGGGCGGAAGCCAACGAGCTGGATTGTGATCTGGACAGTAACCCGAACCTGGCTATTTTTCGTCAGACGGACAATGGCCTGCTGGTGAGAATGGCGCTGTTTTCGATGATTCTGGATGTCACCCACCTGGTGGAAAAATACGCCACTGAGGTCTGTTGGTATAACCCGCGCTTGTCACCCTGATCCATCCCACGGCTTTCCCTGTGGACAGTCGATAATCATTTATTACCATGCAGGTCCTATGAACGAATTTGACGATATTCGTCCCTACTACGATAGCGAAGTGCCCGATGTACTGGCCCGCCTGGCCATTGATCGGGAATTCATCGATACGCTGATGTCCATCAAATATCGGCGTCTGGGTCGCTGGATGCCCTGGCTGATGCGACCACTGATCAGCCGTGTACTGAGAAAAGCCTTTGCCAAAATTGATAATGTACGGGATTTTCAGGAAGCTGTGGGCGCCAGCATGGCCAACCTGCTACGCAATATTGGTACCGAGGTAACCGTATCGGGACTGGAGAGGTTGGACCCGGACTCGGCTTATTTGTATATCAGCAACCATCGCGATATCGCCATGGACCCGGCGTTTGTCAATTTTGTGCTCTACCACAACGGTCGCGATACGGTGCGGATTGCTATTGGTGACAATTTGTTGACCAAGGATTTTACGTCCGATTTGATGCGCATCAACAAGAGTTTCATCGTCAAACGCTCCCCGGTAGGGCGGCGGGAAAAACTCACTGCACTGGTACAACTGTCGCGCTACATCCGTTTTTCCCTGCTTGAAGAGCGGGCTTCTGTGTGGATAGCTCAGCGGGAAGGCCGAGCAAAGGACGGTGTGGATAAAACGGAAAAGGCCCTGTTGAAAATGCTCTCATTGAGCAAGACCAGGGAGCAGAGCTTTGCCGATGCTATCCGTGAGTTAAAGGTGGTGCCGGTGGCCATTTCCTATGAGCTGGATCCGCTGGATGAGGCGAAGGCTAAAGAGCTTTATACCCGTCAAACAGCGGGGGCTTATGAGAAAGAGGCGCACGAAGACCTGTTGAGCATCTATCAGGGTATTGTGGGCCGCAAGGGCGCTGTCCATGTGACTTTCGGTGATCCGCTGGACGGGTCAATTGACACCCCCGAGGCCATGGCCGAGGCGGTGGACCGGCAAATTATCGGTAATTACCATCTGCAACCCACCAATTTGATTGCCTTTCAGAAACTGGAAGGCGATTCACCGCAACTGGCTCACTGG
>DDNV01000094.1:0-1026 GCA_002341315.1 Cellvibrionales bacterium UBA2511 | reverse complement strand
GCTCACTGGAAAGCACAGCATCCCTGTGACTGGGCGAGGAAAACCCGGGCTTTTGAGGGGCGCATCCTCGCCATGCCGGAGGCCTATCGAGATATTGTACTGAACATGTATGCCAACCCGGTGCGCAGCAAACTGAAACTCGGTCTGGTTTAGGCGTGCTGGAAGAGGAGCTGAGGAACACTATCCAGGGAGGCTACCGCGCTTTTCTCGACAGCAATGGTTTGCGGCCCCGATTGGGACAGAAGCAGATGATTGCGGCCATTGCCAACAGTCTGGGCTCCATTGACAGTGATGCGGAGGGACATCGCAAAGCGGGCAACCCGGTCTGTGTTGTGGAGGCGGGCACTGGAACCGGCAAGACTCTGGCGTATCTGTTGGCGGCGTTGCCGATTGCACGGCATCGCGGCAAACGGGTGGTGATTGCCACCGGCACGGTGGCGCTGCAGGAACAATTGGTTAACCGCGATATCCCGGCCCTGCTCAAAAGTACCGGCTGGGATTACCGAGTCTCCCTGGCCAAGGGGCGCGGTCGCTATCTTTGTCCGGTTCGTCTTGAACAATGCCTGGACAGTGCCACTGCGAAAGACAGCGGTCAGTTCCTGTTCGAGGATGAGGTCAGCTTTAATCCCACCGGCAAATTGATTGCCACCTATCGTGCCATGAATGACGCCCTGCAAACGGATCAATGGGCGGGTGACCGGGATGCCTGGTCGGAATCGCTCGAAGACAGTGACTGGCGGCCCCTGACCGTAGATCGGCGTCAATGTGCTGGTCGTCGCTGTCGCCTGATTCGTGAGTGCTGTTTTTTCAACGCTCGTGACGAACTGGATCAGGCCGATTGTATCGTGGCCAACCACGATCTGGTCATGGCAGATCTGGCGTTGGGTGGTGGTGTCATTCTGCCCCCGCCGGAGGACACGATTTACCTGTTTGATGAGGGGCACCGCATTGTTGGCACAGCGCTCAATCATTTTGCCGGTAGTTGCAGACTGCGAACCACAAGCCATTGGCTGGGCAAGCTGCAGA
>DDNV01000068.1 GCA_002341315.1 Cellvibrionales bacterium UBA2511 | reverse complement strand
CCGGAAGTGCCGATCATGGATGGCAGTGCCGGACCTTTTGTATTCCTGCTGCAATCTGCGGGTATCCGCGAGCAGGAAGAACCGAAACGGTTCATTCGTATCCTGAAGCCGATCACGGTGACTGATGGGGACAAATCGGCATCCCTGCGACCGTTTAACGGCTTCAAGGTGACGTTTTCCATCGATTTTGATCACCCGGTATTTCACAACCGGACACTTAAGGCGGAAGTGGATTTTTCCACCACCTCCTTTGTGAAGGAAGTCAGCCGGGCCCGTACCTTTGGGTTCATGCACGAAATTGAATACCTGCGCTCCATGGGCCTGGCCCGGGGGGGCAGCATGGACAATGCTATTGTCGTAGACGAGTATCAGGTGTTAAATGAGGACGGTCTTCGCTACGAAGACGAATTCGTCAAGCACAAGATACTCGATGCCATTGGTGACCTGTACCTGCTTGGCAACAGCCTGATCGGCGAATTTGTTGCGCACAAATCCGGTCATGGACTGAACAATGCTTCGCTGCGTCAATTGATTGCGCAGAAAGACGCCTGGGAAATGGTCACCTTCGAAGAAGATGAAGCCGATGTGCCGATTTCCTATATCAAGCCAATGGTCACCGCCTAGCGTGAGCTGTTGTGCAGAGCCAAAGAGGGTGATCGTCAACCCGTGAATATCATTTTTATCGGTAACCGCAAGGGAAAAACCTGGACGCTGACCCTGAACAACTGGGCCAAATTCCTGTTGTCCATGTGCCTGCTGGGTTTGCCTGTGTCCGGTGGCATATACCTCGGCATGCAGCTCGGTGAAAGCAAGGTGGATGACCGGCTGATGGACTACATGCAGCAGGAGCTGGCCGAGCAGCAGGCCAATCTCGACGCGGGCCGTGAAGAGGCCAGACAAAAGGTGGCGGCTCTCACCAAAAAACTGGCTGCCCTGCAAACCCGCCTGTTGCGATTGGATGCACTGGGAGCGCGGCTGGCAAGCCTCGCCGATCTCGAAGACGGTGAGTTTGATTTCAGCCTACAACCGGCTATCGGTGGCCCAGAGCTGGAGCCCCTCGCGCTTGAGTACAGCCACACTGAACTGGACCTCATGTTCGCCCAGCTTCAGTCCCAGGTAGAAAACCGTGAAGGCCAGCTCGGTGTCCTCGAATCACTGATGCTGGACCGCCAGCTTAATGGTCAGAGCCAACCGGCTGGACGGCCGGTTCTGAAAGGTTGGCTGTCCTCCCGCTACGGCAGGCGAACCGATCCTTTTAGTGGCCACCGCGCCTGGCATAACGGCATCGATTTTGCCGGCCAGGAAGGGGATCAGATCGTTGCGGTTGCCTCTGGTGTGGTCACCCGGGCGGGTCGACACAGCGGCTATGGTGAACTGGTCGAGGTGGATCACGGTGAAGGTTACCTGACACGCTATGCCCACAACCGCGAAAACCTGGTGAAGGCGGGCGATACCGTCAAGCAGGGTGATGTGATTGCCCTGATGGGCAGTAGCGGCCGCTCAACCGGTCCCCACGTTCACTTCGAAGTCTACAAGAATGGTCGTTCGGTCGATCCGGCCAGTTATATCCGACGCACCATCCGCTAGCGCTCCCATCTGTTCAAACCCCACACCCGCACGTTTTTCAGGGCGCATTGGCGCATCTTGTGATACTGGATTTGATAATGAAACTCTTAAAGAAGCTTCTTGGCAGTAAAAATGACCGTGAAATCAAAAAAATGTGGAAGACTGTTCGTCAGATCAACGCATTTGAACCGATTCTTGTGGAGCTCACCGACGACCAGATAAAAGCCAAAACCACCGAGTTCAGACAACGTGTCAGCGAGAGGGAATCTCTCGACCAGCTGCTCCCGGAAGCCTTTGCCGTAGTGCGCGAGGCCGCCAGACGAACCCTCGGGCTGCGCCACTTCGATGTGCAGATGATCGGTGGTCTGACGCTGCATCAGGGACGCATTGCGGAGATGCGCACGGGTGAGGGTAAAACGCTGGTGGCGACCCTGCCGGCCTATCTCAACACCCTCGCTGGTGACGCCGTCCATGTGGTTACCGTGAACGAATACCTGGCCCGGCGGGATGCCGAATGGATGTCTCCGGTCTACGAATTTCTCGGTCTGAGTGTGGGCGCGATTATGTCCCAGCAGTTGCCAGAGGACAAAAAACGGGCCTACCAGGCGGACATTACCTACGGTACCAATAACGAATTCGGCTTTGATTATCTGCGCGACAATATGGTGCTGAGGCTCGATGACCGGGTTCAGCGGGGTCAGAATTTTGCCATCGTGGATGAAGTGGATTCCATCCTGATCGATGAAGCCAGGACGCCACTGATCATCTCCGGTGCGGCACAGGACAGCTCGGCCCTGTACAAGCGCATGAACAGTATGATGCCGATGCTGAAGCCCCACAGCGATGAAGAACCCGGCGACTTCATTATCGATGAAAAAACCCGCCAGATAGAACTCACCGAAGAAGGCCACAAGAAAATAGAGTCATTGCTTGAAAGTGATGGCTTACTTCAGTCCGGTGATAGCCTCTACAATGCATCCAACCTGGGCATGTTGCACCACGTGCAGTCCGCTCTCAAGGCGCACTACCTGTTCCACCGGGATGTCGAGTACATCATTCAGGAAGGCGAGGTCGTCCTGATCGATGAGCACACGGGGCGCACCATGTCGGGCCGGCGTCTCTCCGAGGGGTTGCACCAGGCCATCGAAGCGAAGGAAGGAGTGAAGATCAAGAGCGAGAGCCAGACACTGGCCTCCACTACCTTCCAGAATTACTTCCGTCTCTACGAAAAACTGGCGGGCATGACCGGTACCGCAGATACTGAGGCCTACGAATTTCATCAGATTTACGGTTTGCCGGTGGTGGTCATACCCTCCAATAAACCGCTGGCCCGAAAAGACCTCAACGACCTGATCTACCTCTCCACCGAGGAAAAATACGATGCCGTGGTGGAAGATATCCGTGCCTGTATTGAAAAAAAGGCGCCGGTACTGGTGGGGACAGCTTCCATCGAAACCTCGGAGGCCATGGCGGCCCGCCTTCGGGAAGCGAAAATTCCCCACCAGGTTCTGAACGCCAAGCAGCATGAAAAAGAGGCGGTGATTATCGCCCAGGCGGGGCGACCGGGCGCTGTCACCATTGCCACCAATATGGCGGGTCGCGGCACGGATATCGTGTTGGGGGGCAATCTGGAGGCCGAGATTGCTGAGCTGACCAATCCGGACGAGGCAAAAATTGCAGCAGTCAAAGAGGCCTGGCAGGAACGCCACGATGCTGTCATTGCCGCCGGTGGCCTGCACATTCTCGGTACCGAGCGCCACGAATCCCGCCGGATTGACAACCAGTTGCGCGGTCGGGCCGGACGTCAGGGCGATCCCGGTGTTACCCGCTTCTATCTGTCACTGGAAGACCAGTTGATGCGCCTGTTTGCCTCGGACCGGGTCAAGAACATGATGCGCGCCCTGGGTATGGAAAAAGGCGAAGCCATTGAGCATCGCATGGTGACCGGTGCCATTGAAAAGGCGCAGCGCAAGGTCGAAGGTCGCAACTTTGATATCCGGAAAAACCTGCTGGAATACGATGATGTGGCCAACGATCAGCGGCAGGTCATTTATCAGCAGCGCGAAGACCTGCTGTCGGCCGATCATATCGCCGATGTGATCACGAACATCATGGCCGATGTGGTCAATCAGGCGATTGACTATTTTGTGCCGCCCCAGAGTCTCGCTGAGCAGTGGGACATTCCCGGACTGGAGGAACACCTCACCACAGAATTCGGGCTGAAACTGCCGGTTCAACAGTGGCTGGATGAGGATTCCCGACTGCACGAGGAGGGTCTTCGCAATCGTATCCAGCAGGCGATGAGCGAGCGCTATGAGCAAAAAGCCCAGAGCATCGGCGAGGATATCCGCACCATTGAACGGCAGGTGATGCTGCAGGTGCTCGATACCCTCTGGAAAGAGCATCTATCGAACATGGATCACCTCCGCCAGGGCATCGGTTTGCGGGCCTACGCGGCGAAAAACCCCAAACAGGAATACAAGCGTGAATCTTTCATGCTGTTCCGGGAAATGCTCGATAATATCAAGCTTGAGACCATCAAGTTTCTCTGTCGCGTCGAAGTCCGCAGTCACGAGGAAATTGAAGCCCTGGAGCGGCAGCAGCGGGAAGCACAGCAGCGTCAGCAGTTGCAGATGCAGCACGACGAAGTATCGGCGCTGGGTGGGCAATCGCCTGCACAGCAACAGGGAAACCCGGAGCAACCGTTTGTCCGGGAAGGTCGCAAGGTGGGCCGGAATGACCCCTGTCCCTGCGGCAGTGGAAAAAAATACAAACAGTGTCACGGACGTCTGTCGTGAGTGGGTTCAGGCCCTGCGACGTGCGCCCATAGCGAAAACATAAAGAGACAGACATCATGGCCGTTGGCGAAGACTGTTTTCCGGTAATGCACCCGGTGCCGGGTTTCCAGCTCGGTACAGCCAGTGCGGGTATCAAAAAGCCCGGCCGCGAGGATCTGGTGCTGATGGCGATTGCGCCGGGAGGACGCGCCGCTGGCGTGTTCACCCAAAACGCCTTTTGCGCAGCGCCGGTTCAGCTGGCCAAAGCGCATCTTGCCGGAACTGCCACTCGTTACCTGGTGACCAATACCGGTAATGCCAACGCGGGAACGGGTAAGTCGGGCCGTATTAACGCGGCCCGGGTCTGCGAGAAAGTCGCCGAACTCGGTGACGTGGAACCCACTGCAGTATTGCCATTTTCCACCGGGGTGATCGGCGAACCACTGCCGGTGGAAAAAATCCTGGCTGCCCTGCCAAACGCCATTGACGCTCTGGGTGAGGATGGCTGGACCAGCGCGGCCAAAAGCATTCTCACCACCGATACACGCCCCAAAGGCGCCAGCGTCCAGCTGA
Organism: Cellvibrionales bacterium UBA2511; assembly: GCA_002341315.1. Taxonomy (GTDB): domain Bacteria; phylum Pseudomonadota; class Gammaproteobacteria; order Pseudomonadales; family Porticoccaceae; genus Porticoccus. The sequence goes on along the minus strand of DDNV01000068.1, from coordinate 2,794 downwards.
TCCTGGCGGGGCAGTCCATCACCATCACCGGCATTGCCAAGGGCTCCGGGATGATCAAACCGAACATGGCCACCATGCTGGCCTATGTGGCCACCGATGCCCAAATCTCGGCAACCCGTTTGCAGACACTGGTCAGTACGGCCGCAGAATGCTCCTTCAATCGCATAACCGTGGATGGCGATACGTCCACCAACGATGCAGCCATGCTGGTGGCCACCGGTGCATCGAATCTGGATATTGACGAGTTGTCCGCCGAGGAGCAGACCCGTTTTGAGCTGGCGGTAATCGAGGTGTTTATCTCCCTGGCGCAGCAGGTCATCCGGGATGGCGAAGGGGCCACTAAGTTTGTCACCGTGCGTGTCACCGGTGGCGGTGACAGTGCCGAATGTCTGGCGGTGGCTTATACCGTGGCGGAATCGCCGTTGGTGAAAACCGCCCTGTTTGCCTCGGATCCCAACTGGGGGCGGATTCTGGCCGCCATTGGTCGGGCCGGGATTGCCGGTCTCAACGTGGACGCCATTCAGGTCTACCTCGACGACGTGCTGATCGCTGAAGACGGTGGACGCGCCGCCAGTTACACCGAGCAACTGGGCCAATCGGTGATGAGTCAGGAAGAAATTACTATCGAAATTCGCCTCAACCGTGGCGAAGCCAGAGAAACTGTCTGGACCACCGACTTTTCCCACGAGTACGTCACCATCAACGCGGAATACCGCACTTGACCCCACGCATTCATGTGGCGGCGGCGGTGATTTTGGCGGCAGACCAGCGCATCCTGATTGCCAGACGGCCCGAACATAAGCATCAGGGTGGACTGTGGGAATTTCCCGGCGGCAAGGTCGAGCCGGATGAAACCGTGGCGGCCGCCCTGCACCGCGAACTTCGCGAGGAGTTGGCGATTTCGGTGCAGTCCGCCGAGCCCTTTCTCGAGGTGCGACACGATTACGCCGACAAGGCGGTTCTGCTGGATGTGTGGTGGGTGCGGGCATTTTCTGGCCAGCCACAAGGCAACGAGGGCCAGCCGCTACAATGGGTGACAGTGGCTGAATTGGCAGACTACGCGTTTCCCGCCGCTAATCAGCCGATTATCGATGCACTGCAATTAGCGTTACAGCCGGACTGACTGATCCCGTCCCCCACCAGCACCGGCGCCGGGCCAGGCAGATGGCAGGTCAATGCCGGGTGATACCACCGTTTTCGGCATCCGAATCCGCGTCGTCCGGCGGCATGGTCTCATCGCCCGGAATGCTGAACTGTTCACTGGCCCAGGCGCCAAAATCCAATTGCTGGCAGCGCTTGCCGCAAAATGGCCGATAGGGTGAGTCGTCTCCCCAGATCACGGTTTTTTTGCAGGTGGGGCAGTTTACGGTAAGGGCTTTTGATTCATTCATACTGACATCAGACACTATTGTTGGAGGGATGGAGCTGTTATTAATTCATTGAAAGTCAGGCCGTTATTGGCCATACGTTACTTGCCATACGCTAGCAGCGATAAAGGGCAAGCCGGAATGTTACGGCATATTCACCGATTTATCATCCGGGCTTCTGACACCTCTGTTATGACCGCTCTCGCAGTTTTCTATTGCCCGGCGTGCTGGGCTGCCAACGCCAGATAGCGCTGATGTAGCGCCGCCACGGCCGGTTCCAAGGCCGTCAGCGGGCCATCATTATCGATGATGTCATCCGCTCTGCCGAGCCGCCCATGGCGGCTGATCTGAGCGTCCATAATGGCGCGAATCTGTGCCTCATCGCTACTGTCACGCCGCGCGGCACGGGCCACCTGGGTCGCCTCGCTGACATCCACCACCAATACCCGGTCCACCAATGTGTGCTGCGAGGTTTCCAGCAGCAGGGGCGATTCCAGAATGGCGTAGGGACTGGTGGCGCTATTCAGGGCCTCGTCTATCAGTACTGCAATGGCCGGGTGTAACAGAGCTTCCAGCCACTGCCGTTGTTCGGGATCGGCAAACACCGCGTCCCGCAACCAGGCGCGGTTCATTGAGCCGTCATCATTCAGCACCGCGGCCCCAAAATGGGCGCGGATTTCCGCCAATGCCGGCGAACCGGGCAGCACGGCCTCGCGTGCCGCCTGATCGGCATCCACCACAGTGATACCGCGCTCTCGAAATAACTGTGCCACGGCACTTTTGCCGCTGCCGATGCCGCCGGTCAGACCTACAGTAAACATGATGGAGCACTCACAGAACAGTTGAAAAGACATTAATTACGGAGGAAAGCATAGCCGAGCTAAACATGCCCGAACATCGTTCGTCGATGGCATCGGTCAGAACAGTGTCAGGTAACTCGTGGTCAGAGCTTCGCCCCAGAGCAGGGCAATCCAGCCGGCTGCTGCCAGGTAGGGGCCGAACGGAATGGGTATCTGCTTGTCCCGCCCCAGCAGAATAACCATCAGCAGGCCCACCACAGCGCCCACCAGCGACGACAGTAAAACGATCAACAGCAATTGTTGCCAGCCCAGCCAGGCCCCCAGCGCTGCCAGCAGTTTGAAATCCCCGTGGCCCATGCCCTCCTTGCCGGTCACCAGTTTGAACAGCCAGAACACCGTCCAGAGGCTGAGGTAGCCTGCTGCCGCACCAATCACCGCGCTGTCCAGCGAAGTGAACAGGCCGTTGACGTTGACCAGCAAACCCAGCCAGAGCAGGGGGAGGGTAATGCCATCCGGCAGTAATTGCTCGTTGAAATCAATGCCGGTGAGCGCCAGCAGGCTCCAGCTGAACAGTAATGCCAGCGCGGTGGTCGCCGTCAGACCAAACTGATACACCACCATTACCGT
>DDNV01000099.1:1605-5850 GCA_002341315.1 Cellvibrionales bacterium UBA2511 | reverse complement strand
CAGCATACCGAAAGCCAGCGGGGAGTAGGCGAGCAGGCCGATCCGTTCATTGATTGACCATTCAGCCAGCGATACCTCGAACTGTCGGTTCAACAGATTGTAGGGGTTCTGGATACTGACAATCGGTGCACCATGGCCGACGTCAGCGGCCGCCTGGTATTGCATCAGACCCCAGGGGGTTTCATTGGAGACACCAATATGACGGACCTTGCCCTGCTTAACCAGGTCATTCAACGCCTGCCAGGTTTCATTGATCGGGGTGTAGTCAGTCAGTGAGTAGTCACTCGGAGCGGAGCGGCCAAAAATATTGGCGGGACGCTCCGGCCAGTGCACCTGGTATAAATCAATGTAGTCGGTCTGCAGTCTGCGCAGGGAATCGTCCAGTGCCTGAAAAATCTGTTTGCGATTCAGCCGCGGCCCGCCCCTGATATAGTCAAAGCCGCTGTTGTTGCCGTCACCGCCGGTCACTTTGGTGGCCAGTACCACGTCCTGGCGCCGCCCCGAGTGGGTCAGCCAGTCACCCAGGTACTGTTCGGTCAGACCCTGGGTTTGTGCGTTTGGTGGTACCGGATACATCTCTGCGGTGTCGACAAAGTTGATACCGTGATCGAGGGCGCAATCCAGCTGTTGAAACGCGTCTTTCCGGCTATTCTGCTCGCCCCAGGTCATGGTGCCGAGGCCAATGGCGCTGAGAGTCAGCCCGGAGGCTCCTAGTTCTCGATATTGCATCTTTTTCCTGTGGGATCGGTCCTGTGGGGTTGGAAAAGCTGACCGGGTATATCATCAGGTTAGCAGGGGCAGCTGGCAGCGGAAGCAGCTACCTTTCCCCAGTGTACTGTCGATTTTCATTGATCCGCCGTGACGCATCAACACATGTTTGACAATGGCCAGCCCCAGCCCTGTGCCGCCGGTACTGGTGGCGCGGCTCTGGTCGACCCGATAAAAACGTTCGGTCAGGCGGGGCAGGTGCTTTGGATCAATACCGGAACCGTTATCGCAGATTTCCACCACGATATCCGATGCGGTGTGAAAGCAGCGTATTTGAATGCGCACGCCTGCCGGATTGTGCTTGATGGCATTGAATACGAGATTCGAGAAGGCGCTGTAAAGTTCCTTGTATTCCCCTTTGAAGGGGGTGTCGGTGGCGCAGTCTGTTTCGATGAGGTAGCTATCTCCAGCCACCATGCGGGCATCCTCGGCAATCTGTTGCAGTAACTGATCCAGCATGATGGGTGCCCGCGAGGGGGGTTTCCGGTTGGATTCCAGTTGTGACAACATCACCAGATCATTGGCCAGGGCGTTGAGGCGTTCCGTTTGCTGGCCCATCTGCAGCAATGCTTTTGCCCAGCCCCTGGGCAACTGGTCGGCATTGTCCTGCAGGGTTTCGATATAGCCCGAGAGCACGGTCAAGGGTGTCCGCAGCTCGTGGGAGATATTGGCCACAAAGTCCTGTCGCATTTGTTCCAGATTGCGCAGCCGGGTGATGTCCTGCGCGACCAGAATGATATTGCCATCACCAAAGGTTGCGGCGGTAAACAGCAGGGTTCTTGTGGGATCTTCCGGCGAACTCAGTTCCAGTGGCGGGGGCAATGCGTCACTCTGGATAAACACCACGAAGCGGGGGTCGCGAACCAGGTTGGTCATGGATTGGCCGCGGTCCCGTTTGACGAGGCCAAGCAGTTTTTCAGCCGCGGGATTCCACCACTCCAGTTCCCGATCGGGGGTGAGGATGATAATGCCGTCCGCCAGCGCAGAAGTAATATCCTTGACGCGCTCAGCCAGTTGTCGGCGACTTTGTTTAGCGCGTTCATTGCGCTGTTGCATCCGGTAGAGAAAATCGGTCATGTCGCCCCAGACGCCGCTTGCTTCAGGGGGTGGTCCCTCAGCGCTCTGGTCGAGCCAGTCGTAGAGTCGGGAAATGTGGACGAAGGTCCACAACATATACAGGCTGCCACCCAGGAGTAGGGTGAGCAGAATGTGGCCCCATAAGAAACCTGTCAGCAGCAGAAACAGGGTGAGCAGGGCGATCCGCCGTATTTCTGCCTTAAGCCCTCTGTGCAATGCAGTTCCTATTCTTCATAAACCTTGGTGGAAAAGCGGTAACCCGCGCCCCGCACAGTCTGTATGAAGCGGTCCTGCCCAGCAAGGGAAATTGCCTTGCGCAATCGGCGAATATGGACATCCACCGTTCGCTCATCCATGTAAACGTTGCCGCCCCACACATGGTCCAGAATCTGATCACGGGAATAGACCCGCTCCTGGTGCGTGAGAAAGAAACTCAGTAGCCGAAATTCTGTGGGCCCCATGGACACTGGTTGACCACTGATGGTGACCCGGTGACTGATGGGATCAAACAGCAGTTGATCCACCTCTATTGGTTCCGGGGGCAGCTCCGGTTCGGCACGGCGCAGTACAGCATTGATACGGGCCACCAGAGCGCGGGGTGAAAACGGTTTGGTGATATAGTCGTCCGCACCCACATCGAGGCCCTGAATCAGGTTGTCCTCACTGGCTTTGGCGGTCAGCATGATGACCGGTATATTTTTTGTCAGGTCATCCCGTTGTAGTCGCCGGATCAACTCAATGCCACTGGTGACGGGCATCATCCAGTCAAGCAGCACCAGGTCGGGTTTGTGGTCGATGATCATGGCATGGGCCTGCTGGGCGTTCTCAGCCTGCAGGGTGTCAAATCCGGCCACATCCAGCGCTGAACAGATCATGTCGCGAATGGCCGTTTCATCGTCTACAACCAGTACAGTTTTATCACTCATATGCTTTTCATCATTGATATCCAGATACCCATTACATGACCTGAGCATGACAAAAATATGACAATCGACAAATGATCGGTCGATACCTAGTCGGCAGTAAGCTGATAGTCCGCCGCAAGACCGATAAAAATAATAGCACCCACGTAATGATTATTGAGAAAAGCCCGGAAGCAGCCATCGCGCTCGCGATGGCGGATCAGATACTGCTGGTGGAGAAACAGCAGGGCGGCTCCCAGCAGGGACAGGAAAAACCAGCTGCCGCGATTAAAATTGATTCCGGTCATCAACAGCGCGATCAGTGTCAGACACTGCAGGCAGGCGGTAATGGGTATGTCCATGTCGCCAAAAAGAATGGCGGTAGACTTGATGCCGATCTTCAGGTCGTCATCCCGGTCCACCATGGCGTAAAAGGTATCGTAGGTGACGGTCCAGAGCACCACGGCGATGTACAGTGTCCACATTTCCCGGGGCAGGCTGTTGCTCTCGGCCGCAAAGGCCATGGGCAGACTCCAGGCAAAGGCGGCACCCAGCACCAGTTGCGGTAAATGTGTGAAACGTTTCATGAAGGGGTAGCAGGCCGCCAGTGCCACACCCACCAGTGCCAATTTGATGGTCAGTGGATTGGTCAGCAGCACCAGGCCAAAGGCGGCCAGGCAGAGCACAACAAACAGCGCCATTGCTTCGCGGGTGTTGACCTGACCGCTGGGTAGAGGCCGGTGCCGGGTTCGTGTCACATGGCCATCCACTTGGCGGTCAGCGACATCGTTGATGACACAACCTGCGGCGCGCATCAGGATCACGCCCAGCACGAAGATCAGCAAATTTTTTGCGGAAGGGACACCGCCCGCGGCCAACCATAACGCCCAGAGCGTCGGCCAGAGCAGCAGCAGTGTACCGATAGGCTTGTCAAAGCGCATCAGCCGGACAAAATCGGGAAGTCGCTGTAATGCTCTGCTCATAAATGCCGCATGGTTGCGAAATCAGGGGGTTTTATTGTACGGGGTAAACCCCGTCAAAAACACCTCGGACACCAGCAGGGGTTTGCCATCCAGCCAAAACAGTGAACGGCGTCCCTGTACGGGGCTGCCATAGGTGGACGATACCGTAGAAGGCCACGGTTCGAGCATGGGCAGGTTGGAAATTTCAATGGGTCCGCGAGCCATGCCGGGGTCGCTAAACAGCAGTGCACCGAGGGGTCGGTTGTCCAGCTTTCGGAGTTTTCGCAATCGTCCGGTCAGGGTTTTTATCGGAATGATGCTGCGGGCATGGACCCAGGGTTGGTGGTTGCCAAACAGGATGACCTCCCTGATCAGGGCGCGTTGTCGGACCGGCAGCTCCAATGCGCGTTGCTCGGACAGTTGGGGTACCCCCATGCCCTGAAACAGTATTTTTACTTGAAACTGCCCTTTGCTTGCCCGGATTAAGCGCTCGGTGAGTGAGCCGCGATCCAGTAGCCACGGCCGCAGGGCGCTGC
>DDNV01000099.1:0-1492 GCA_002341315.1 Cellvibrionales bacterium UBA2511 | reverse complement strand
CGCAGGGCGCTGCAGGTGACAAACAGCGGTGTGCGCCGATAGCTGCGCCAGCGAAGCTGACGATTGGCGGGAGTGTGCGAGGAGCGTCGGGGCACAGCGATACCTATGGGCCTTGGTAAGATGACAGTGGATGCTACCGGTTGCGACAGCGCTTTGGGGGTTATGGGTTATACAGGCTGACAAGCCGTTCCTGTAATAGCGCCATGGCTTTGGCCCGGTGACTGATGCGATTTTTTTCCTCTTTGCCGAGCTGTGCGGAGCTGCAGCCCAGCTCCGGAATATAAAAAAGCGGGTCGTAGCCAAAGCCGTTGTCACCCTCCGGGGTAAATCCGATCAGCCCCTCCCAGGTGCCCTGGCAGATTAGTGGCGTCGGATCCTCTGCATGGCGCAGGAATACCAGCAGGCAATGAAAGCGGGCGGTTCGTTGCTCACGGGGTACTTCCTGAAGCAGTGACAGCAACCGCAGGTTGTTCTGCCGGTCGGTGGCGTTTTCCCCGGAAAATCGTGAGGAATATATACCGGGTGCGCCATTGAGTGCGTCCACTTCAAGACCGGAGTCATCTGCAATGGCTGGCAGGTCGGTGAGGCGGGAGGCATGCCGTGCCTTGATCAGGGCGTTTTCCACAAAGCTCAGGCCATCTTCTACCGCCTCTGGAACCTCAAAATCGGATTGCGGCAGAATGTCGAAGGGGAGTGATTCAAGCAGGTGCTGAAACTCTGCAAGCTTGCCTTTGTTGCCTGTGGCGAGAACAATTTTCATGTTGAACTGGATGACAGAAAGGTTGGTGGTAAGTGCGCTATTGCGCCCCTGATGAACGGAGAGTCTGGGGTGCCTGTCACAGGCTACTCATCGACATAGAACTTGCGCTGAAAAGTCAGCGAATGTGTCGCCCTGTCGGAATCCGGACTGACGTCAATTTTGAAGGTCATCCAGTCTTCCTTGTCAAAACGGAACGGCGCCAGATAGTAAACCACATTCTCTTCGCGGATTTCAGCGAATTCCAGCACCTGCTGTTGACCGAATATATTTGAGACGGTGCCCTTGACTGTGGCTGGCAGACCGCCCATTTGGCCATCTTTGACCACGGCAATATTCACCAGCCCTTTATCCTTGCCACGAACAATATTGTACGAGCTGGCAACATCCGGCTGGATAAAGCTGCTGTTGAAGGCACTGAAAAACACTTTCAGGTCGCCGTATTCCTTGTAGGGGCGGTTGTCAGCCAGTGTATTAAAGCTCAAACCTGCAATGAGCAGCAATAACGAGAGGGATTGGGTTATTTTCATGTTGTGGCTACCTGTGATGAAGAGGCCTACTTGCTCAAATGGTAGATGGCGGTGTCACTGAACATATTTGGCCAGATACCTTTCATGTGCCTGTCCGGCAGTCGCTCTGCGACAAATTCGCGATGGAGTATCCGGATACGCTGCTCCGTACAGAGTGCCTCAAAATCCTTCACCGTACAAAAGTGAATGTTGGGCGTGTCGTACC
>DDNV01000059.1 GCA_002341315.1 Cellvibrionales bacterium UBA2511 | reverse complement strand
ATGGCAAGGCGTTACTGGGAGCGCTGCCCGATAGTGGCTGCGTGTCACAAACACCTGCCCTTCCTGCATACACCGCTCCCAGTAACGCCTTGCCATACAGGGGTTGGCCGACAGCAACTGCCTGTGATGAACACACAGGAATTGTGGTTCCATAGCAATTCTCTCCTCTCAGTTAATGGATATTTCAGGCCACGTCCCTTTTCTGGTGACCATCCCTAAGATGATCCACTGTTTCACCAGCGAGGGTTTTTCCCGCCAGGGAAAATGCCCGACCAAAGCCTTTCACATAACGCCCACCCTGGGGAATTAGTCGAAACAGCTTGAAATCTGCTAACTGGCTGAGGTGATTAATACGCTCGCCATGTCTGTCGGCCAGTCGTGCTATGCCCTCGGCCCAATGCTTGCCATCCGGCTCAATGTGTTTTGCCTGCACGCTGTAATTTACCCTGATCCGGGCGAACAGCTCCCCGGCACTGTCCTCATCCTCGATGATCAGGACAGAGGCTTCCGGAAAATGCTGAAGGTTAACGGCATGCAGGGCAATTTCACTGATCAGCACGTACAGACATTCCTCGCCAATCGCAAAAGGGGCATAGGAAGCATAGGGTGTTCCCTCCATAGTGAGGGTCGACAGCATCAGACTTTTACGGCTACTGATAAAGTTGACCACTTCTTCATTAATACGTTTCTGCACAATAGACTCTTTCATTCTGCTCTCCTGATATTCGTCACTGCACCGAGCGGTGCTCTTTAATACGATGAAATTCGGCCACCTGGCCGGGAAATAACGCGCCGTCGTCGTTTCTGCCCAGGAAGACCTTGAAAATAGGTTCGTTGTCCTTGCCCAGAAAAACAAAGGCGTAGCTTTCTCTGCCCCGGTGGGGACGCGTCTGGAAAGCCACCTGCCGGATCCTGCCAAGATTGATGTGCCCGTGCAGCCCCGAACTGCCACCGGTGAGATTGTAGTAACCCTCTCCGAGGCTGCCGGCGGGAAAAGACCCCTTGAACTCGAACACACAACCGCCGTGCACGATGACGGTCGTTGTATTGCCCCACTCGGCCAATAGCCGAAGCAGTGCTTCTGCCTGATCCCCGGGCATCCCCTGATTGTCATCCCACGCTGTCATTGTTAGTTACCTATATCCTGTCACCACTAGAAACGGTAAGTTGCCGTCAGGATAATTTCCCGTCCGGACTCATAGAGTTCTTCCCAAGCCCGCCGGTAGTGCTTATCCGTGACATTGTTGACCGTCAGGTCAAGCTTGACGCCGTTCAGGCTTTCCGGCTGCCAGCTGGCATACAAGTCCGTGATGTTGTAATCGCTGTACTCCTGACCAGCCGTATTCTGCGGGTAGTCGGTACGGTCCTGTCTGGCCGCATGGGTAAAGCGCACACCGGCCAACCATGGCCTGGCACCGAAACGGTAATTCAGGTCAGCTGAGAAAGTATCAGCTGGTATATTGGTGAGATCATCTCCGGTTTTATCGTCCTCACCCCGCGTTTGGCCATAGGCCAGTTTCAACTGCCACTGGTCAAGCCGATAATCCGCGCTCAGTTCATAGCCTTTTATTTCCGCCTCATCCACATTCACCCAGGTGGTATAACCGGGGTCCATCACCGGGAAGAAGGTAGGGTCTGTGACGATCTGTTCGATAAAATCATCCACTTTGTTCCGGAAAACAGCAGCATTGATACGTAGGCTGTCATCGGCAAACAGGTTCTCGAATTGCATATTGGCCAGCAGCTCCGTGTTGGCCGCTTGCTCGGGCTTTAAATCCGGATTGGGCAGGAATGTGTTGCAAAATCCCGGGAACATACAGAAATGGGTTCCCGTACTGTAAAGGGCTTCGGCCCCGGGGGCCCGGAATGCCCGATCGTGGCGAAGGGTCAGTTTCAACCACTCTGATGACTCCCAGATGACAGCAATCGATGGGGAGACATCGCTGTCACTGCTGTCAGCATTGAGGTTCTTTGCCTCGGTTTCAAAACGGTCATAACGGACGCCAAGCTCCAGTTTCCAGGCTTCCGAGAGCGGTACGGTGGCCTGTACAAATGCACCCCAGACATCGGTTTCCGCATCCGGAGGTGCAGGGCGGTCTATGCCGCCCCGACGAGCATCGAATTCTTCTCGATAACCATCAATCCCGTAGAGCAGCGCGATATCACCTATCATGGAAAGATTGTTCAGATTAATGCCCCTGACCACCAGCTCAGTGGAATCGTAGCGTCCATCACTGACCCTGGACTCATCCATTTCCACCTTGTTTCTGTAGGCCAGCAGCCGACTGTTCACCAGGGGAGAATGGGTATCCAGGTGATATTCCATTGACCAGGTGGTCGTTCGCTGATCCCGGTCAATCAGGAAATTGCTGCTACCCAGAATAGCGGCACCATTGGAAGGCACACCGCCTTCCACTTCGGCACGGCGGTAATTAATCGCCAGGGATTGCTGGTCGTCGATTTGCCATTCTGCCTTCAGCAATCCTCCCTGATCCCGCGTGGCTGAACCCGCCAGGGCATCGCCATTACCGAGCTCAACATCATTGGCGTCCCGGTAATAACCGCTGGCCAGCAGGTCCACATTACCCACACGCCCGGCCAGCGCCGTGGTGGTGGTTTGCTGATGGTTGTTGCTGTTGTAGCCCGATTTGACCAGACCACCCAGATTGGCACCCGGCTTCAACAGGTCTCTGGCAGAAATTGTATTCTGGGACACCACCCCGCCAAGTGCACCCGAACCCCACAGGCTACTGGTGGGCCCTTTGAGAACTTCAACGTCACGGATTAGCTCAGGATCCAAAAAGTAGGTGGGACGATGACCGGACTCAAATGTCTGGCGTACACCATCAATCGTTTGCAGAACTTTCTGGCCGGTCAGCCCCCGAATATTGACAGACTGATTGCCGGGCCTGGGGCCACCAGACACCGTAATATTTGGCTGATAGCGCAATATTTCCGCCACCGATTGGGGTTGCATGGTTCTTATTTCATCCTCTTCTATCACCACAACGGCCCGAGCTACGTCGTCAATGTCCTGCTCTACCCGCGTTGCACTGACCACCACCGGAGCGACTTCAAAGGCCGAGGCTTCTACAGACGAATCGGCACTGTCGTTGACGTCAACGGCGAAAGTGGCCGCCGGGTAAGACAGAAGCAACGTTGGCACCAGACCCAGTTGATACCAGCCAACTGAAAAAAAGTTTTTCTGTTTCTGTCGATCATTCATAACGGACTCCCCATCACTGTTCCCCATCACTAATTGCACCCGGGATAGCGACGTTTTTGGCAAGACACCAAATTAACCGACCCGACTACTTACCTGACTATGGGAACAGCAATTTACACACACCAACCTCAAATGTAAATACGAATCATTATCATTTACAAAAAGAGACTGACTGTATACCATGGGCACCACTGACATTTGAATCATCTCGGTTATGGGCAAAGCACTGAAAAAATACTGGCCAACACTGCTATGGCGGAGCGGAGGCCTGGTGATGGCTGTGGCGGCCCACAGCTGGGCAATCACTGTCCCGCCAACGGAAGCGCCATCTGCTGAATCGGCGTCCTCGTTTCACACCGCGCCAGTGGCGGTGTCGATCTCATTCCGCCGCGAACAGAGTATGCACAAAGCTGTTGAACCTATTGCCACAACAAAGCACAGACAGCCCCCTGCTTCAGAGCCAGTGGTCACCCGCACCCCTGAAAAAAAACAGCCTCAGAAAGTAACCGAGCCGCCTCTAGATCCACCTGCAAAAACAAAACCACTTCGGGAACAAACACCGGCAGCTAAGCGGCCACACGCCACACCAGAGGACAACACAGAACAGCTTGACGATACGGCAAGCGTTGTGGCCAGCCATCCTGAGTCGCCAAAACAGCAGGGCATTCACACAGCGCCGCTGGTCACCGAACCCCTGTTCGCCAGGCCACCAACACCGCCCAATTACCCTACGGTTGCCCGCAAGCGGGGCCAGCAGGGCACAGTCTGGCTGGATATCATGCTCGACGACGAGGGCGAACAGCGTCAGCTGTCAATCAGCAAAAGTTCGGGAGTCGCTGTACTGGACGAGGCCGCGCTACAGGCCGTTGCCAACTGGGAGTTCATGCCTTATCGGATAAACGGCAAGAGCGCCGCATCAAGGGTCAGGGTTCCGGTGCAATTCGCCCTGAAAAAATCAACCTATCACTAGGGCCTGTTAACAGGCCCTAAACCGTAAATTCCCATGAGTCTAATGACACTGCTTGAACAACAACTTGGCCCAATGGCATATCCGCTCTCGCTGTGTGCGCTACTGTCATTGATCATCCTGACAGAACGGCTGGTTGTGATTGGTTACACAACCGTGCGCGGCAAACTCAGGCAAGACGGCCTGACCGTCATGACAGGACACGCTGGACAGCCAAAACATATCCAGCAGGAAATTGCTGCCGTGTGGCTGCAACACCGACAACGGCGGCTGGCAAGCGGCATCCGGCTACTGCAGATACTCGCCCTGCTATCGCCACTATTGGGACTGCTGGGTACAGTGGTTGGACTGATACAGGTCTTTGACACTCTGGGAGCACAGCGGGGTCCCATTGAGCCCGCCATGCTTGCCGGCGGGCTGGGGATCGCCATGAAGACAACCGCCGCCGGGCTGATCATTGCGGTACCGGCACTGGTGGGCGCACACGGTTTCAATATGTGGGTCGACCAGCTGATCAGCGGCACTGAACAGTTTATCAACCTGCAGCTGCTGAAGCTCGATGGCGTCTCGATGAGAGCCCTGCCGTGATTCGGTCGCCCCGCCAGATCAAGCTGGAAGCAGGACTGGAACTGACCCCGCTGATCGACATCATCTTTATCGTCGTGGTGTTCCTGCTGCTTACCGCCAACCACCGACTGCTATCACTGCCAGTGGATATTCCGGACACCGACCAGCCTGCCAGCGAACTGGAGGCCGGGCCTCAACGGCTGCTGATCACGCTCTATCAGGATTCTCCCCAGTGGGGTATCGGCGAACAGCGCTACAACCATTGGCAGGAATTTCAGTCCCGACTTTTGCCCCAGCTGGATGACCAAAGCCGACCTGTGACGGTCGCCCCCGACAGCCGCGCATCCGTGGAATCGCTGGTCAAACTGCTGGCGCTGCTAAATGAACGGCAAATGATCGACACCCAAATTCTGATGGAAGCAAAACCATGAACAGATTCCTCCGCTCGTCCCTGATGTCAGCCCTGTTGGCCTGGGTATTATTTGGCATCGTTGCCACGGCACAGGCCGACACACGGCTGGTGAGCACCGATGCACTGGCTACCGAGCTGATCTTTGCGTTGCAGGCAGACCAGTATCTGGTTGCCGTGGATGTCACCAGCCACCTGCCACCGAATTACCGGCCACTGGAAATCGTCGGTTATCACCGCAACCTGTCCGCAGAAGGCCTGCTGAGCCTGTCACCCACGCTGGTGATTGGCAGTGAACATATGGGTCCGGCACCCGCACTTGATGCACTCAGGCAGGCGGGCGTCACCCTGCTGCAATTGCCCTCCCCAGATGATCCACAGCAATTGCGTGACAATATTCAGCGGGTGGCCGGACCACTGGGCCTGTCTGAAACAGTGGCACCCTTGCTGGCAAGACTGGATCAACAGTTGCTAGCCCTGGAAAGCCAGCCTATAACGGGCAACAGTGCCGCCTTCCTGCTGGCCACAGATCCCGCCAGGCTTCGCCTGGCCGGTCAAGGCACCACGGGCGAAGCATTCATTCGTCTCACCGGCGGCCGCAATGTTGCTGATTTCACCAATTACCGTACTGTCTCGGCAGAATCCCTGCTGGCCATGGATCCCGACATCATCATTCTCGCCGGGCAGGAAAAAGACCGCGCTCTGGATAGCTTTCTCAAAAACAATCCGGTACTGGCGCACAGCCGGGCCGCCCGCTCCGGGCACATTATTGCCGTTGATGGCAGTACACTGGTCGCAGGACTGAGCCTGGCGTCCATCGAAGAAGCCAGACAACTGACCCTTGCAGTAAAGGCGGACTGATGCGACTTCCCGTTATGATCTCCGGTATCGCGCTGGTTGCCATGATTATCCTCGGCAGCTTGCTGTCACTACTGCAGGGCGCGCTGGATTTACCGCCCACAGAGAGCCTGCTGGCACTGTGCGATACCCTGTTCGGCACCCACTGGAGCACACTGGATGATTACCAGCGGGTAGTCGTCACTGAGCTGAGACTGCCGAGGCTGCTGCTGTCTGTGTTTGTCGGCGCCATGCTGGCACAGTGTGGCGCCGTGATGCAGGGGCTGTTTCGCAACCCACTGGCAGACCCCGGCATTATCGGCGTTTCCTCCGGGGCTGCGGTCGGCGCTATTGTTGCTATTGCGATCTTTCCCGCCTCCATAGGTCCTCTGGCCGTGCCCGTGAGTGCTTTTGTCGCCGGCCTGCTCACCACAATGCTGGTTTACAGCCTGTCCCGTTCGAAACAGGGCACCTCCGTACTGGTACTGCTGTTGGCCGGAGTGGCCATCTCCGCCTTTGCCGGTGCGACCATCGGTTTTATCAGCTACTTTTCAAACGATGAAAAGCTTCGCCAATTGAGCTTGTGGCAGATGGGCAGTCTTGCCGGCGCCAGTCAGGTAAACCTGTGGCTGGGATTTTTCACCGTTGTGGCGCTGGCTATTGCATTCCAAAGGAGGACGTCCGCATTGAATGCACTGGTACTCGGAGAATGTGAGGCCCGCTACCTCGGTATCAACGTGGAAGGGCTCAAACGGCAGCTGATTATTCTGGTCGCCGTTGGGGTCGGCATCTCCGTCGCCTACGCCGGTATTATTGGTTTTATCGGTCTGGTGGTACCGCACTTGGTAAGACTGGTGACCGGGCCTGACCACCGCAGCCTGATCCCGCTCTCTGCACTCTGCGGTGCCCTGCTCCTGCTGGTAGCGGACCTCATGGCAAGACTCGTGGTACAGCCAGCCGAACTGCCGGTGGGTCTGGTCACCGCTCTGCTGGGGGCACCCTTTTTTCTGGCGCTGTTAATACAGCAACGTCGTCAATGGAACTAGGCCCTACCATGCTTGAACTGACCAATCTCCGTTCTCAACACGGCAAGGTGCCACACCTCGCCGTTGAGCAACTGCGTATCGAGACGGGCATGATGGTGGGGGTCGCCGGTCCAAACGGGTCGGGAAAATCCACCTTGCTCAGAGCCATCGGCGGTGATCTGCCTGTCACCGGTGACATCCTTTTTTATAAGCGATCCTTGCGCCAGTGGGATCCACTGGACAGGGCGCGACACCTGGCCGCACTTCCCCAGTTCAGCCAGATCGGCTTTTCATTTACCGCCGACGAAATTGTTGCCATGGGAATGATTCCACTTTCCCTGTCCCGTCAGGAAGGCAGGCAGCAGGTGGCCGCTTTGATGAAAGACACGGATTGCCACCACCTGATCGGCAGGGCGTTTCCATCACTGTCCGGAGGAGAGAAGCAAAGAGTTCACCTGGCCAGAGTGCTACTGCAACTGAGCCAGGCCACACAGCCCCCACTACTGGTACTGGACGAGCCGACCTCGGCACAGGATCTCAAACAACAGCACAGAATACTGGCACTGGCCCGCTCACTATGTCGCCAGCGCGGTTACGCAGTCATCGCCGTACTGCACGATCTCAACCATGTGCTGCGCTACTGCGACCATTGTGTATTGATGAAGGAAGGCAGATTATCCGCACAGGGGAAACCCGGTGATGTGCTCACCCAGAATCCCATTGAGGCACACTGGGAATACCGGCCACAGCTGGTCGGTCATATGGAGTCCATCCCGGTTTTTGTATAACCGTACGCGGCTATCTGAGCCTTGGCAGCAGTATCTCGCCGACCAGAGGGGAAACTCCCGGCTGTGGCTCCCAGGTGGGTCTGGTGCTAAACCAGTAGTCCGTTTTCAGTGCCAGCAACCGGTAGAGACCGGTGGGCAGATCGCGTTTGATTTCCTCGTCATCACTGTGCACCTGCGCGTAACTGAGCACGCCGTGGATGTAGTGATAGAGCAATCTGGCGGTTTGTTCGGCATCCACACCGTCATCGAGATACCCCGCTGACTGCAGAGCATTTACCAGTGACAGGTTGTATTTTACCGCGGTTTGCGACAGCAGCTGGAGCGCTTCGATCACCTTGTCGTCACCGGAGCCAATCTGTGCCCCGGCATTGTAAAAAGGGCAGCCCCGGATACCCGCACGATCATTGCCCATCTTCGCCACAAACAGAAAATGCACCAGATTTTCAAGTTGCTCAAGCGGGGTATTGACCGGTGAAAAAACCGCATCAAGATCACTTTTTATCACCTGCCAGTAATAGGCCGTGGCCTCACAGAACAGGGCCGCCTTCGAATCAAAGTGGTGGTAAAAGGCACCCTTGGTGACGCCCGCCTGTTTGCAGATTTCATTGACACCGACACTGTTGTAATTGCTCTGCCAGATCAGCTCAAGCGCTGTTTCCAGCAGGCGCTCCCGGGTTTCGGTTAACGACATATCAGGTATCTTTCAGGTTGACGTCAGGCTTCACAGTATAGGTACCTAATGGTTTGCCCGGCAACCCATGCTAGCTGGCAAAGCCCCTGACACCACTGGCGCCCGAAAACCCTCAAAGACACAACAGCGCTTACCTGTTGAAATACATCTATAAATTATTCAAATACAAAACGACACCCCGAGCACTCTATTTTGATTTCAGCAATTGACGGACATACCGACCGGTATGTAAGCTGCTCTGTTAGATAACAAATAGCCTCCTGCGGCAACAGGACGCCGCTTAACACCTTACATCTGGAGCTCACCATGCCTGACACATCCGGCAAAAAGCACCCTCGCTTTGCTGCGGGCACTACCGTCGCTGTATTGTTGGCCCTGCTGGCGGTCATCTATTACGTCGCCTTCCCCCACCAGGGCTATTCCAGTGACGAGACGGCAACAGGTGCACCACCGGCCAGGCAGGTTCCCGTTACAGCGGTAACATTGGAATCCGTTCGCCTCTGGACACGCTTTGCCGGCCGCCTGACCGCAGTGCATACCGCCGAGATAAAACCCCGGGTAGGCGGCGAGATTCAGCAAGTGCTGTTTCAGGATGGTCAGCTGGTCGAGCGGGGGGAACTACTGTTTGTGATCGACCCCCGGCCCTATCAAGCCGCCGTGCAACAGGCAAAAGCACAACTTGCCTCTGCAGAGTCCCGCGCCACCCTGGCGCGGGACGAACTGGCACGGGCCAGCAAGCTGGTCGAGCGGAAACTGGTGTCGGACAGTATTTATGATGCAGCGAAAAATGAATACCAGGTAGCCAGCGCGATGATACGGGAGGCGGAAAGCGCCGTGGTAAGAACGGAGCTGGATCTCCAGTATGCACATATCAAGGCGCCTTTTTCAGGCCGGATAAGCCGTGCAGAGCTCACCGTCGGCAACCTGGTGGAAGCCGGTGGCAGTGCGCCCGTACTGACAACACTGGTATCCAACCAGCAGCTGTATGCCGAATTCAATGTAGACGAGCAAACGTATCTGCAGTCAATCCGGACCGCCGATAACACAGTGTCGATGCCGGTAGAACTGACATTGGCGAACGACGACCGGGTTTACCGGGGCAAAGTCCATGCCTTCGATAATCAACTGGATATTTCCAGCGGAACCATCCGGGCGCGGGCCATCTTTGACAATACCGACGGTGCCCTGACACCAGGCATGTACGCCAATGTTCAAC
>DDNV01000013.1:45242-90509 GCA_002341315.1 Cellvibrionales bacterium UBA2511 | reverse complement strand
CTATAACAACCCAGGATATGGGGTTAAGCGTCATTCAAGGTTTCAATTACCAACTGAAGTCCAGATATGTCTACCAGCTGTTTTCTAGTTGGGCCGATAGTACGGATTTCATAACCAGGCGCTTTGGGCAAGGAGCGAAAGATCATCACACCCGCTTCTGGTGGGCAGTGCTGCTAAAGGTATTCAACAACCGTTTTGGCAACTGAGTCTTTTACACCAGAAACGAAGATGTTCGCTCGCGGCTCCACAAACCATAGCTTCATCCTCCCCCGTACCGCCGGCGGCAGGTTATTTGCCACGACGACGAGCATTCTTCACCCCCAACATGTCGGGAATATCTTCTGCCAGCCGAGCCAGCAGATCCATATCGATAACGCGCTCACGAAAGGCGGAGGACACCTTCTGCTTGTTGTAACGTCCAGCCATTTCGCGGGTTAGGGCGAAGGCCAAAACGATACACAAATGCTCCTTGTACAGGTCGGCCAAGTCATAGATGAAAGGCAATGGGCTGCCGGAGTGAATAAAGCCAATATGCGGAGAATAACCCATACTGTGTACCGCCGAACAAAGAATGCCATACAAGGCAGCATTGCTGGCCGTCAACACCTGGTTGGCAATATCACTGAGATCGAATTTTCCCGGTGCAAACTTACGTCCTTTCCAACCGACCTGATACTCCTCCGCCTTAGTCTGATAAAGCGCCCTGACCCGATGACCTTCCATACCCATCATTTCTTTAAGTGTCTTGCCTTGCAAATCGGCATCGGGGAAGCGCCGGACAAACATGCGCCGCGCTACTTCCACGGATTTTTCTGGATTGGCGGATAGTTCGATTTGCTGTTTCAGGTTACGGGTATCCGCTGTCGGCAGAAAACCTGCCGCATAGAACAGCAGGCTATCTTCCCCTACCCAGCACACCGCACAGCTGGCTGCAGTAGCCGTCTTAATGGCGTCATGGGTGACTGTGGTACCCGGCCCCAATAACAGGGCATTCAGGGTGGCCACTGGCAGCGGTACCACATTTGCTTCGGAATCGATCCATTTAACGCTGCTATCGTCAATCTCTAGCCTTCCCCGCTCCAGGTAGAGGAACGGGTACTTGTCCTTGACTTGCGGTAGGGAATTCCGGGTGACCTTGACAAACAATCGTTGCCCTGCGGCCATAGATCACTCCACTCTCAGTACAGTCACGCGGCGGTCACAATATAGCTTGTGTTCACCGAACTGCAACGGTACGTCGTTCAGGGTCAAGACCTCCCCCTCATGTTCACCCTGCAATACGCGGAACACCGGGCAACGTCGCTTTTCTTCGGCCAGTTGTCGGGCTTTTTCCAACGCTTGTTGGGCATCGGAATAAATACCCTGAAAAATAAACTCTGTAGGCGCACAATTCTTGCGCCCCAGATACAGATCCCAGACCGGATTTTGTAGTGCCTCTGCGATAGCTTGCAGCTCGGACTCTGACCCCTGTATGGCCACAGCGAAAGCCATGTCCTGCAAGTAATAGCGATAGGTCATTTTGGTGCCACCACCCACCGCTTTCTTGCCATCACTGGTTTTGGGAATCAGCAGGTTTTCCCAGGGATCTTGGTCATCATAACCACTACCCACCATGTGGAAGTCTCGTATCAACGGCAGCCGGGGCATGGCTTTACCGTGCTGGTCGGTGGGAGCATAGGCTTCCACCTGCATATCCCGATCGGTCCAGCACTGCAGCCATTCGGCTTGCTCGCCTGCTGCGCCTCTGGCACAGCAGAGCAAACCCAGAACACCAGACTTGGTCGGAAAATCAAGGCTGTCGCGCCGCCCGAACTTAGAGTCATAACCCCAGGACTGTAGCGGAGCTTCCAGCCAGAGCAACAGATATGATTCACTCATTCCGGACCTCACTGAATATGGGTTTGTAGTGCTGCAATCAGATGATCGATACTGAAGCCCTCGTCTTCACCCCAATCATAGGCCTCCTGCTTGCCGAACAATGAGCCGGCCAGTTTTTCCTTTTTATCAAGCTGACTTTTTAATTCCTCGATGCTTGGTTGCAAATAT
Source organism: Cellvibrionales bacterium UBA2511 (assembly GCA_002341315.1). Lineage (GTDB taxonomy): Bacteria > Pseudomonadota > Gammaproteobacteria > Pseudomonadales > Porticoccaceae > Porticoccus. Next base: position 88,463 of record DDNV01000013.1, on the reverse strand, counting down.
CCGCTTTCCCTCCCTTTCAGCTTCACCGGCTCCTCAAACGACAGTTGAAGTCGCTGCCCCTTTCGTACTATTACCCGGGCGAAGTCCCACTGACTGGCACCGGACTGAGTAGTTTGGCGTGCGCTGGGTACAGCGACAAACAAGGCTTTGGTAAAAGCAGCAATAGCTTTCTGCAAATCCTCCTCCCCCATAGTTTGTGCCAGTTGGCCCAAGTCCAGGCTGATATAGCGGTAATAGGTCGCAGAATTGAACTCCAGGCTGCCCATATGAGCGGAACCCGGTTCTTCTTGCCGATCATCCAGCGCCGTGAAAAACTCCACTTCGTTACTAGCTTTGTGGGTGGAAATAGCATGAGAAAAAGATGCCGCGGCTTCCACGTTCATATCCGCAGCCTTCGCTACCATACGCCCAAATAATGCGATATCCAGCGCATCAACAGCAGGTGCGAGCGCCTTCTTGGCCACCTTCGCCAGTTCCTTATCTTTTAGTTTACTGTCGTCAAACCCCTGCTCTGCCGCGTACGAAGCGAATGCGGCTGCCTCGCTGTCACTAATGAACAATAGTGTGTCGTCACTTAATTGATCGGCCATTTTCTTGCCACAGGCGGTGGCCTGAGTTTCGTTAGCGCCAGCGGCCTGACAGGCCAAAATAAAAATCTCTTCAACTTTCTTGGTACGAATACCCAGCTTGATACCGAAATCCTGCATAGCCAGGCGTACCTGCCGCTTCCAGCATTGGGAGCTGACTCGCGCCCGGGTGACGCCGCCGACGATGGCGGTTTTCGGTGCTCCCACATCGTCCCGGTTCAGGCAGGTCACCGGGAAGGATTGCAAGATGTGGTATTCGATTCGGGTATTGGTGTAAGAATTGGTCATGATGAACGTCCTGTTTTAAATAAAGGGGTTGTCGGTAAGGGGAACAATCTGCAGCAGACCGCAGCCATAGGCGCGAGCGCGTCCTATGCCCTGGGTGAAGCTGCGTTTGAATTGCGTTTGATCGGCAATACTTAGAACCCCCTGAATGTGGGCCTGAGCGATAGTTACCTGTCGTTGTTGTTTGTCCTTGAATTGCTGAATCTCTATCTTGTCCACTTGGAGGTGCTCAGTGGCGACACTAAAGCCCCAACTGGTCGTTGCCCGCTCTGTGAACCATTGGCCGACGGCCTCGCGACCTCGCACAGGCAGCAGCTTGCGGCTGGCGCTATCGCGCCGGGTGGGGTTGACGATCACCTTGAAGCGGTACTGGCTGTGCTCCAGAAAATTATCTGGAATCGGCCTGCTATGTACCTCACCATGCCGACCATCCACCGTCACCATCGGCTGCCGGTTGGCCAGCATCAGGATTTTCCGTCCCTTGTAATCGCCGCCTTGATCCGCATATAAAATGCCGCTGGACTCACTGGTCGCTTTCGATTCAGGATTACGAATATCGTCATAGAGGCTGTAAACCACTCGATGCAGCGAATACGCATCAGTAATACGCAGGGCTTTCATCGCCGGGCGATCCAGGTGCAGGACACTCGCGATCATGCTCATGCTTCGGCCTCCTCATCCTTAACCATAACCGATTGACCGTAGAACTCCTGAGCCCACTGGGTTTTGACACGCTGCCCATTGAAAGCAAAGTTACGTAGCTGTTTGAGCAATAGGATGAAGTCCAAAGGCTGCCCAACTTTGCTGTCAATCAGGGTAAGAACCGGGCGCAGAATGCGGCAAGCTTCTGCCAATTCGTCACAGGCCAGCAAACGCCGCAGGCGAGTCTTGGCCTGATTGCTCTGATTACCATCTTCATAACAGGCGGCAATGGCCCGACCCAGCGTTAAACTACCATTGCGCTCTGCCTTGGACTTGGCGATGGCGGCTGCCACGGTGACGAACGGCAGGCGTTGGTAATCCTTCTCCAGGTCAACCCCCAACGCACCCAATACCTCCCAGCTTTGGTACTCGGTGGCCGGGTTGTCGGCCCTACGCAGTCGAGCGGCCAACCCTTTGTCGGTATTACAGCGTCCGATAACGGTTTCCACAAAACGCTGCTCCCAACTGGTTTTCTTCCCTTTTTCTATCACTTCAGCTTCCATTCCCATGGGCTCAAATCTCCTGTTTCAAATATTTGCTGTTATTGGGGCGGCACTTGGCCCAGGCGTCCAGTTGCCGAGCGGTTTCCCGTGGGCAAAATTGGTCGTAGGCTTGCTGGACATAACCAGCGAAGCGACGGCGAAGTTTTTGACGCTGCCCGACGGCATCGTCTGTTTGGTCACAGTTATTCACAAGGGACTGGAAATCGCATTCGCAGAGTTGCCAGAACAACTGCGTGGTCTGCGGCGCGATCTTGCCGCCATCAACCATCTGTTCCTTAAAGAACCCCATAACCCTGCCGTACAAACTTTTGGCCAACATATCGAGCGCATCCATTTCTACTTTCAACTGGCTAAACCAAAGCTCGCCAAGAATATCGCTGTGCAACCAGACCTGAGATTCCACAAAGTCATCACTGCCAGACACATATTGTTCGCCCGCATTGTTACTTACCCTAAGACCACCGGACCAGATAGCAAAAGTTTCAGTAACATCTCTGGCTCGCTCCAGGCCACTGCGTAGTTGCCAGGATTGGAATCCTTGTGACTCGCCCTGTTCAAAGAAACCCAGCAGCGCGGTCAATTCGCGCCACGGGCGCTTTTCGGGATCGACCCACAAGGCTTTCGGTTCCTTACCCACGTTGTTAATCGCCATGCTCGGATCGACAACACCGTCCTTGTAACCGGGGTGAGCAATGCCCTCCGAGTAATGCAATCCATCTTTGTTCAGCCAGCAGAAGCGGCAGAGCGGAAGCAACCGCCCCATCAGCGACTTTTTAAGCTGGCCCGCTTGCAAACAATCTTCGCCTTCGGGCATCTTTTCCCACGGAGCAATACCCAGCCCCGCAGGATAAATATTCATTTGTTCAATTTGCCGATGAGTCAGTAGATTCAGCCAGAGTGTTTCCTGCAGTTTGTTACCCAACAAGAAGCTGTGTAGCAGCCCCATATGCGCCACAGCGGGGCCAGGTTTTCCTGTGGACGGTTTTCCCTTGTCGTTGCGTTTACCTGAATAATCCGGCGATAACACCACACTGTTATCGGTTTTCTTGCCCGATAACGCGAAACCCATCAGCGTCAGCAACAACAAGGCTTTATCAGCATCATCCAACGACCTTTGGACCTGTATCTGACTCAGTACCGTGGTGTTGCCGGTAGACACTTCCGGTAATACCGCGCCAAAAGACTGCTTCTTCGCCGCTTGAATAGCAGGCATCTGCAAAAACGGCTGCTCACCGTACAGATAAAATCGGTCATGCCATTTATCCAGATAGATCAAGCAACGCTCAGCCAGGCCTCGCGTGCCCAACGCCTTCCATTCGACCTCGTTATCAGGTGTGGCAGCAGACTGGGCAATCGCCAGTAGCAACTTGAGCAGTGCAATTTTCTGCACCGGGTTGCCACCCAAACTGCGATACTCCGGATTACTGAATACCTGCCGCAAACTGACGCGGCCAAAATCCGCCACGGGTATCCAGGGTTCATCTATCAGGTTGAATCGATTTTCCATAAGTGGTCTTCCTAGTCTTTGATTACCCGGTAACCCAGGTCATTCCGGTATTCCAAGCGGTGTTTGTCGTGAACTTCTGCCTGCTCAACGCCCCGCAGACGTTCGGTGTCATCCACCAGGGCCACACGCAACACACTCTCGTCCTCTGGCCAATCCGGATTCCCCAAGTAGAAGCAATGCTGCAAACCAAAGCGTTTGAGTGTGTCCACGGGCAAGGCTTTGGGGGCATCCTGCACCCTGACCGCCACTACCTGACGCATCAGCATGGCACTAACATTCCGCCAACCGGCTCTGGTCAAGCCAGGACGCTGCAAAGGCAGTTGCACCAGTTCGCCATTGAGCAAAGTCAGCGTTGCGGTATCACCCTCCCGGTTACGCGTCATGGCACGCAGCAGTAACACGTCGAAATTGTCAGTCTCGCTGTAACGAGTCTGCACCTTGCTTTCCGGTAGCGTATTGCCAGCTTCGGCCAAACCTACTCTGGCCAGTTGCCGCAATGAGTTACGGCCGGTACGCCAGCGTGTGCCGTTATCCAGATCGGACAGCAAGCGGCTCATCTGCGCGTGCTCTTGTCGAACCGCGTAAGTACTTTCAATCAGATTGCGGATGTCGCCCGGTAGATCCACCGACAGGATGGACTGCCAGACTTCCAGGCTGCGGCAAAGCACATAAGGGCTGTAGACGTAGGCACTGCGACCGAAGTGCTTTTCAGGATTATCGATAGCCACTGGAAATTCCGGGGCCAATAACCAGGCCTCGGGCATGGCCGTTTTGCAGCGCGGGGTATCCTCATGGCGCCAGAGGCGGCCAAGACGCTGCAACAACATATCGGTAGGGGCAAAACGCGAAATCATAAAATCGGCGTCGATATCCAGAGACTGCTCCAGTACTTGGGTACCCACCAGAATCCGGCCCTGCTTTCCCCGCTTCGACCAACCGACTTTGCCATAAAGATTGACCCACTGGTCTTCTATCGACTGGCGGTCATTGGCAGTAAAGCGAGAGTGCAACAAACCACACGCGATACCCAGTTCGCTGGCTCGGGCGGCTAGCTCCAGGTAACTCTGCTGGGCGTCCAATACGGTGTTTTCGATCCACAACACCTGTTGGCCCTGTTCGGCACGCAACAGGGCCTGTTCCAGCGCCAGCTTTTCGTCGTCCTGTAATTGAAGGTTAACCTGGCGGCTTGGCCCCGCTGGCACAGGCACTTCACACACTTCGGCATCGACGGGGCAGGCAGTTATCAAGGGATAATCCATAGCGGACAATGCAGAACCAAGCAGTTGCTGACGACGATCCTGATTCAGTGTGGCACTGAGAATAATTACCGTGCAGCGCAATGAGCGCAGCAACGCCACCAGTGCATCCAGCAGAGTACCGGTATAGGCATCATAGGTATGCACCTCATCGAGAATGACCACCTTCCCGGCCAGCCCGAAGGCGCGAACAAAGCCATGCTTGACGTTCATCGCCGCCATCAATGCCTGGTCGATAGTTCCGACGGCGAAGGGTGCCAACAGTCCGCGTTTGCCCTGATTGAACCAGGCGCCACCCGGCCTACCCTCTTCGCCCATATCGGTATCCAGCAGCCAGGCATTTCCGTGTAGCAGCAAGGAGCGATGATGGCAGTCATCCGCCAATATTCCCGACAAGCCATTCTTCTTGTCGCCCTGTAAAAACAGGTTAAAGCGCTCGAAAATCTTGTTGGAGGTCAGTTGCGTGGGCAACGCAAAATAAATACCGCTTGCCTGCCCGGAGAACAACAGCTTATAAGCGGCATACAAGGCTGCCTCGGTTTTGCCCAATCCCATGGGCGCTTCCAGCACGTAGACGCCAGGCGAAGCCGCTTGATCGATAAGGATCGACTGTGCCTCTCGGGGAGAGAAACCAAACACCTCTTCAAGTCTGAGCTCGGCTTTATAGGTTGGGGAGATAAAACCGGCAGCATTCAATGCCTTGCCGATGCTTTCCTGCCATGGTGCCTCTGGGTCTTCAAAAAACTCACCGGAACCTATCCAGTCCGCCACAGAAGTCAGGCCCGCTACCAGACGCGCCTGGGCAACAGACTCGATCTGTGGCCAGGTTTCACCAAAATGGGCCTGCAACGCCCCGATCAGTTTTTTCCGTTCTTGTTGCCAGACATCGCCGCCAAAAATTTCATCGATGGCACGTTTGCCCGCAAGCGAAGGTGAAAAGCCATGATGCTGGCCCAGGATTTCAGGCACAAATTCAGGCGCTCCCAGGACTCTTGCGGTTAATTGGCTGACACCGGCATGTCCGCCCCACCCTTTTTCCAAGTCTGGGTTAAAACCCGGTATTAGTTGGCTGCCACAGGCGCGCATGATTTTGTTGTAAAAGGTCGGACTCACCTTACCCACATCATGATTGGCTGCGGCGAAGGCAGCTCCCGCCGGAAACAGTGCTTGTGCCGCGGTGGAAGGCAAGCGCCGGATTATCTCATGAGCCACTTCACCAACTATCTGGCAATGATTGAAAACTGTTCGGCCTTTGCGGGTGACCCCTTTGCTTGGGCTATAGGTCTTCGCCGGACATTCCGTATAGGGGATGGCTAATGAGGTTATGGTTTTATTTGTTTCTTTACGAATCATGTATCAGCAGACTTTTCAAAAATAGTTATTAATTTGAGTGTGGATTAAGGAATTCCTGCTCAGCAAACTCATCCAACACCCACCGGGTGCTGGCGACTTTTTTCGCATTGGGAAATGAAAGTTCCAATCATTTCGAGGATGCCCTATCCAATCGCTCAAGCCGATGATCGGTGACCAGTATCTTCATTTGCGAAATCGCAATCTGGTTCAGGCGGCTCAGACGTTCTTGCTGCGGCAGTCCTTCATCGATGAAAACAGCATTAAGGTTTTCCATATTGGCTAAACATACCAACTGCGCCCCATTGGCATAATCACGGATGTTGCCTTGTTCTCCAGGATTGGCGTTGCGCCATTGCCTTGCCGTCATACCGAACAGGGCCATATTCAATACATCCGCCTCCGAAGCATAAACAAGGTTGACCTGCTTTGGTGTCAGTTCGGTCGGAACCAGGTTTTCCTTGATGGCATCGGTGTGAATTCGGTAATTTATTTTTGTCAAATTCCGGCGGATATCCCAACCCATTTGTTCCTGTTCAAGTTCCTTGAGGCGCTGGAACTCTTTAATGAGGTAAATCTTGAACTCAGGGCTGATCCACATACCAAATTCGAACGCGAGGTCCTTATGGGCGTAGGTGCCACCGTACCTACCGGCTTTTGCCACCAAGCCAACTGCTCCGGTTTTGGCAACCCACTCTTTTACGCTGATCTTGTAGCTGTTCAACCCTGCCTGGCTTTTAATTGTGGCGAATTCGCCATAATTAAAAGCCGAATTGTGGACCGATTCCCAGATACCCAAAAACTCAACGGTATTGCGGTTACGCAGCCAGTCAGAGATGAAAAAATCACCATCCTTGGCTTTCAGCATGTCGGTCAGTGAGATGTAATCCTGATCCTTGACCGAAACAACCGTGATGGCTGTTTCGAGCACTTCAATTTTGCGGTTGTTCTTATCCGTTGTCACATGATCCTCCCTTACTGTGCCTTGATGGGTGCTGGCTTGCTTAACCGGTGGCTGTGTAACTGTAACGCTTTCGGATTAGCTGTCTGCGAACCCTACTGTTCGCTGTAATGCCCCCGTTCACCGTCCGCGGTTTCTGCAGGTGACGGACATCGACAATTAGCCATTCTCCCCTACCTCTTGCGTGCTACTTCCTGTGACTATATCGCCTTGTGGTGACAAAACACGTCCTGGCGATATATACAGCACTCACTATTACTCGCCTTCTGTTTCTTCGTACATCACCATCGCCTGCCGCAACCGGCGATGCACTGCCTGCCGCAACTCGGCTGGGGCTTCTACCGCAACATGGGGCAGATGGCGCAGGATGTCCTGCACCAGTTCCTTGTCGTTGGCATAGGGAAGGGTCAGCAGGTAGTCCCGCCCGTCCCATTCGCCCTGCTGGTTCGGGTGCCATTGCTGGCTGGCAATTTCCCGGGCAACCGCGGGGAGGAAACGCAACCTCGCCTGATGGCGCGGCTTTCCGGCGAAGATTCCAAAGCTGGTGGAGAAGTGGTTTTGCAGGGTTTCCCGATCCACCAGTTTGCGGTCGGGCTTGAGGATGTCGGCACGGATAATGCGCGCCACAGAGAAGGTGCGCAGGCTATTGCGCAGGTGGCAGAAGGCGTCCAGGTACCAGTTTTCCCGGTAGTAGACGAGGTGCTGGGGACTGATATAGCGGTCGGAATTGATACCTTGATAGTCACTGTAGTAGATATGCAGCTGTTTTTTGAGCAACAGTGCTTCGGTAACCCGGTGGAAGACTTTGCCCTGAAGCTGGCGCTGGGCCATGGGCAGTATGCGGAGCTGATCGGCGAAGGCGCTGGGGTCGATACCCCGAGCATTGAGCAGTTTGGTAACCTCTTTTTCGATCACGACGATTTCGTCGTTGAGGATGCCGTTGCCCAATTGCTCCAGCAGGCTGAGCAGCAGGCTGAGGGATTGCAGCTCATCACCGGTCAGCCACAGGCCGGGCAGTTCAAAGAGGTCGCCCTCATTTTTTTCATAGCGCCAGCCGCGGCCCGACTCGTCATATACCAGTGGGGCATCCACCAGCTGCATGGTCTCCAGCAGGCGTTTGACGTTGCGCTCGGAGCACTCCAGTTCTTCCGCCAGCACCCGAACGGGAACCGGCAAGCGGCGGTTTTTAAAAATTCGGTGGAGGTGCTGAATGCGGTCGAACTTGTCCATGTGTACTCATCCCTGAAATATTCCGTCCCGATTTAATGGTCTTTGAGCACAAAGTGCAACCTGCCAGTTTTAAGCGAGGTACTCCACCAGCAACTGCATGGACTCCCTGCCCCGCCACAGATTGATGTCCAGTTTATAAATCAGCCGGACCTGGCCGGCTGCCGGGTCGGGCCATCTATCGGTATCCACATTGAACGCGATGGCGTCGATGAGCTGACTTCTTGACGCGTCGGTTGCCAGTACCAGTTTGAGGTGTTTTTCACCGACGATGCGCTGTTGCACGACATGAAATTCGCCCTCGAACAGCGGTTCGGGAAAGTGCTGTCCCCAGGGGCCGGCCTCCCGCAGCAGCTGGGCAGTATCGATACTGAGCTGATCGGAGTTGAGCACGCCGTCGGTAAGGATTTCCGCTTCCAGATCCGCCGCGGTGAGTAGTCGGCGTACCTCTGTATCAAAGGCATCGACAAATTTCAGGTAGTGATCTTCAGGGAGACTCAATCCCGCCGCCATGGCGTGACCACCGAATTTACTGATCAGGCCCGGGTGGCGGCTGGCGACTGCGTCCAGCGCGTCACGGATATGCAGGCCCTTGATGGAACGGGCAGACCCTTTGTATTCGCCGTTGTCGGCATCGGCAAAGACGATGACCGGACGATGCACCCTGTCCTTGATGCGCGAGGCCAGCAGGCCCACCACCCCCTGATGCCAGTTGGCATCGAACAGACACAGCCCCCAGGGCAACTGCTGTTCGTCCAGGTGCAATTGCTCCAGTGCCACCAGTGCTTCCCGCTGCATGTCGGCTTCGATCACCCGGCGGTCGCGGTTCAGTTCATCCAGTTGCAGGGCGTATTCCCGGGCCAGATAGGGGTCGGTTTCAAGCAGACACTGGATGCCGATGGACATGTCATCCAGCCGGCCGGCCGCATTGAGCCGGGGCCCGATGGCAAAGCCGAGATCTGATGCCACCAGACGACTGCAGTCGCGGCCCGCGAGGTCGAGCAGTGCCTGAATGCCCAGCCGGGATTTGCCCGCCCGGATACGCTGCAATCCCTGGTAGACCAGAATGCGATTGATCGTATCGAGGGTGACCACATCGGCCACGGTTCCCAGCGCCACCAGATCGAGCCATTCGGCCATATTGGGTTCCACCCGTTGCTGATCTGCAAACCAGCCGCGCTCACGGAGTCGCTTGCGGAGGGCGCTCATCAGATAGAACACCACCCCCACCCCGGCGAGGTTTTTGCCGGGAAATTCGCAACCGTGCTGGTTGGGGTTGACGATGGCATCCGCTGCGGGCAGTTGTGCGCCGGGCAGGTGGTGATCGGTGATCAGCACTTTGATACCGGCGGCTTTTGCGGCCTCGACACCGCTGACACTGGAAATACCGTTATCCACCGTAATAATCAGATCCGGTGTTTGCTGTTTGGCCAGTTCGACAATTTCCGGGGTGAGGCCATAGCCGTATTCGAAGCGGTTGGGCACGATATAGCTCACCCGGGAAAACCCCATCGCCCTCAGCGCCAGCAGGGTCAGCGCCGTGCTGGTGGCACCGTCGGCATCAAAGTCGCCGATAATGAGCACAGATTGCTGTTCATTGATGGCCTGTTCGAGCAGCACGACCGCCTCGTCGATCCCGAGCAGGCCGTCCGGGCCCGGCAGCCCCTGGAGCGTTCGCGCCAGCGCCCGGTCGTTCTCGGCCCCCCGGGCTGCATAAATGCGCTGCAATAACAGCGGAACCGACGGGCTGAATTCGCATCGGGACAGGTCGGCAGTGCGGCGGGTGATATGCGGTTTCGTCATGGCAAAGTGTTCCAGACCCATTTTATGCGGGGAGCATTTCAATCCGTTGCCAATCCGCTATGATGAATTGATGATAACAACAGACCGACATTGTAAAGCAGGCTGGTATCAGGAAGCACACGAGCCGGCGATACGATGGGAAAGGAGATGTTTTACCGATGACCGATAACCCTTCGTACAAGCACTGGCAGCTGGAGCGGGATAACGAAAATATTGCCTGGCTGGCCATCGACCGTTGCGATGAGAGTGTCAACACCCTGAACAGTGACGTGGTGCAGGAACTGGATACCATCCTGTCGGAGCTGGAAACGGCACTGCCCGCCGGGCTGGTGATTTATTCGCCGAAAGCCAGCGGCTTTATCGCCGGCGCGGATATCTGCGAATTTGAACAACAGGCTGACCGCGAAGTGGCAAAGGCCGGTATTGAAATGGCCCACCAGGTCTTTGCCCGGCTGGAGGCACTGCCCTGCTATTCGGTTGCCGCCGTTCATGGCTTCTGTCTCGGTGGTGGTCTGGAGCTGGCACTGGCCTGCAACTACCGGGTGGCACTGGATGCCGATAGTACCCGGATCGGTTTCCCGGAAATCCAGTTGGGGATTTTCCCCGGCTTTGGTGGCACCGCACGCAGTATTCGTCTGCTGGGCGGCCGCAAGGCACTGGAGTTGATCCTCAGTGCACGCTCTCTCAGGGCCCGTGCCGCCCGTGCCGTGGGCCTGATGGACAAGGTGGTATCAGAACACGGCAGCCTGCACTGGGCAGCGCGCAAAGCCATCGTCAAGCGGCGCAAAGGACACCGGGCCAACCGGCTCGAGCTACTGACCAGCCGCCCGGGCATGCGCCAGATCCTGGCCAGAGTCATGACCCGCGAGGTGGCCAAACGGGCCCGCCCGGAACACTACCCGGCACCCTATACCCTCATTGAGCTCTGGCGTCAGGTGGGCAGCGACTTTGAGGCTTTGCTGAAAGGCGAAGCGGACAAGGTCAGTGAATTACTGATGGGAGACACCTCCCGGCACCTGCGGCGGGTTTTCCGTCTACAGGAACAGTTAAAGGCTCTGGGCAAGTCGGATGAAACCACTGCCAGCTGGCAACCCCACCGTGTACATGTGGTCGGTGCGGGTGTCATGGGCGGCGATATTGCCGCCTGGTGCGCACTGCGGGGAATGGAAGTCACATTGCAGGACCGGGAAGCCAAATACATAGAGCCTGCCCTGAAACGGGCCGAAAAGCTGTTCAAGAGAAAATTGCGCAGCACTGCACAGGTCTCGGCGGCGAACAGTCGTCTGATCGCCGATGTGGACGGAGAAGGTATTGCCCGGGCGGATGTCGTGATTGAGGCAATTTTTGAAAATCTGGAGGCCAAACAGCAGCTCTTCAAGGATCTGGAGGAAAAAGCCCGGCCTGACGCCATACTGGCAACCAACACCTCTGCCATTCCACTGCATGAAATTGCACTGGGCTTGCAGCAGCCGCAACGCCTGATCGGGCTGCACTTCTTTAATCCGGTCGCCAAGATGCCGCTGGTGGAAGTGGTGCGGGGTGAGCAGTCCAATCCCGCGGATATTCAAAAAGGCTGCCTGTTCAGCAATCGCATCGGCAAATTTCCCCTGCCGGTCAACAGCGCTCCCGGCTTTCTGGTCAATCGTGTGCTGGCTCCGTATATGCTGGAGGCTATCAATCTGCTGGAAGAAGGACACAGCATGGCCACCGTGGATGAAGCAGCCAAACACTTCGGCATGCCGATGGGACCAGTTGAACTGGTGGATACTGTCGGGCTCGATGTCGCGCTCAGCGTGGTCAAAAAACTCGCACCGGACCGGCAGGAGGCCATTGCGAAACTGGAGGCACTGATTGATCAGGGCAAGCTGGGCAAAAAGTCCGGCGAGGGTTTTTATCGGTGGAAGAAAGGCAAGCCTGACATAGGTAAGGCCAGTGATATGGTGGCCATGGATATTCTCGGTGACCGCCTGATCAAACCGCTGCTGACCGAGTGTCAACGCTGCCTGGATGATGGCATTGTCGACAGTGCCGACCTGCTGGACGCCGGGGTCATTTTCGGCACCGGCTTTGCCCCCTTTCTCGGCGGCCCGATGCATTACCTGGAACACCAGCAGTCGGAGGTGAAACCATGAGCCAACCAAAGACCATTCGCCCGGTAGCCATTGTCGGAGCGAATCGTATTCCTTTTTGCCGGGCCGGTACCGGCTATGCCGATCTGACCAACCTCGACATGCTGGTCAGCGCCCTGCAAGGGCTGGTGGATCGCTATAATCTCCATGGGCAACAGATGGATGAGCTGGTGGCGGGCGCTGTGATGACCTTCCCGAAGGATTTCAATCTTGCCCGCGAAGCACTGTTGAGTACCAGCCTGTCGCCGTTGACTCCCGGCATCACGCTTCAGCAGGCTTGCGGCACCAGCCTGCAAGCGGCCTTTGGCATCGCCTCGAAAATCGCCTGCGGGCAGATTGAGTGTGGCATTGCCGCCGGCACGGACAGTGCCAGCGATGTGCCTGTGCTGTTTTCCAGGCGGTTTTCCCAACGGCTGGTGGCGTTATCGAAGGCAAAAACCACCCGCCAGAAACTGACGGCACTGAAAGGCTTTCGTCCTTCCGAGCTAGCACCTGTGGCCCCCGCCATCACTGAACCGCGCACGGAACTGAGCATGGGGGAGCACTGTGAATTAATGGCAAAACAATGGCAGATCAGCCGCGATGCGCAGGATGAACTGGCGCTGGCCAGCCACCACCGTGCCGAGTCCGCCTACAGCAACTGTTTTTTTGATGACCTGCTGAGCCCTTGTGCGGGCATGTTGCGTGATAACAATCTGCGCCAAGACCTGACGCTGGCGCAGCTGGAAAAGCTAAAGCCGTCTTTTGATCGCAGCGCGAAAGGCACCCTGACTGCCGGTAACAGCACGCCGCTGACTGACGGGGCAGCCTCCCTGCTGCTGGCCAGCGAGGAATGGGCCGCCGCCAATAATCTGCCCATACTGGCACGTTTCACCCACATGGAAACGGCTGCTGTCGACCATGTGGGTGGTGAGGGCCTGCTGATGGCACCCACCGTGGCCGTAGCCAATATGCTGAGTCGTGCCGAACTCAGCCTGCAGGATTTCACCCACTATGAAATTCACGAAGCCTTTGCCGCACAGGTGCTCTGCACCCTCAAAGCCTGGGAGTCTGAGGAATACTGCCGGGAAAGGCTGGGCCTGGAAAAAGCGTTAGGCAGTATTGATCGCGACAAGCTCAATATGACCGGCAGCAGCCTGGCCGTCGGCCACCCCTTTGCCGCGACTGGCGCACGGATAGCCGGCACGCTGGCAAGGCAATTGGAGTTGGCGGGACAGGGTCGCGGCCTGATTTCAATCTGCACCGCTGGTGGTATGGGCGTGGCGGCTATCTTGGAGAGATAACTGCAGCGGGGGCCGCTATTGTTGCCCGATGGCTTCCCACACTCGCCAGTTACTTAGCGCCTGTTTGAGCGGGCAGCCCTGTTAAGCAATCGCTTGATGGCTTTGCGGCCAAAGCGGCGTTTGAAGGCAGCTTTAAAGTCATACAGATAAAACGGTATACGGTAATGCCATGGCATAGCGCCTCCGCTCTCAGGCCGTTGCAGATACTGGCCGATCAACTGCTCTCGACCTTCCCAGTGGAGCTTGTTACAGACACGGGACAGATCGGAAAGTCGCTCCAACATGGTGGCGCCGCGATTGAAGAAACGCGCCCGGTTAATGTCGATCAGAGTGAACTGAAGCTCACCTGTGGGTGATTTTTTAATGAGGATATTGCCACCGGAAAGATCCCGGAAATAGACTCCCCGGCAGTGCATCTCAAACAGGAAACGCCCCAGCTCCCGGTAGGCCTGTTCAGCGGGAATGTCCTGAAAGTGGCTGGCACCATCACGAAATGCCGACAGTATTTCCCTGGCCGTAAAATTTGCGTCAACCCGGTCACAGATAAAGTAATTTTCCAGCAGACTTCGATCACCGACTTTTTCGAAATAGGCCAGCGGCATCGCTGTGGGGATACCCCTGCGCAATAACTCTGCGGCGGCAATCCAGCTGCGGCGGGCTTTTGAAGGCCTATGTCTTTCGAGAAAACGTTTGTGGGGATGAATCTTCAACGGTTTTTTTGCCACAACCGTCGTTGCCAGCGCGCCGTCGACTGTCCAGACAGCATTGCGGGCGCGACGCAAAAGGTTTTCTTTGGTGGGGCCAGGCAGGTGACCGGGATGCAGGACCTTGAAGCGCAATTCCGCTTCAGCGGGGCTATCGGCCACCAGCATGCCGTGCCACTGGTCATCATCGTACAGGTAATATTTCTGATCGGGAATATGCCGGTAAATGTGCTCTATCTGCGTGAGATCGGGTTCGGTCAGCTGCACATCTGCGTTGGCGGACCAGGTCAGATACAGGGGGGCCTCTGAAATCAGTTGTACTATGCCGGTCAGACAATCTCCGTCGCGATCAAGTAACTGGCTGGCAGCGATATCGCCTTCGCGATAACAGGCTCGGAGTGGAAGTGCTTTGCCATTTTCTGCCCAGGCCACATGAATCAGGTGATGGTCGTTGCGGAATGCATGTATCTGCAACCCCCCGGTGGTGGCCAGCGCGCCTTCGTAGCGACTGCCTGAGATTTCAGCGATAAAGGTTTTCATGGCCCGGAAGGCCGGACGAATGCGGTAGCTGGCTTCGTCTCCCAGCACGCGATGATAGTGCGTCACCCTCTCCAGCAAAGGGTAGGTACCGGTGTCATCGTCAATCAACCCCTCGCGGTTACACAACATCGGCCCCCAATAGATCTGACGCATCGAACCGGAAGCCGCACACAGCACCATATATCGGGTCAGGTAATCCGCCATCTTCTGTTCGCTGTTGACCAACACCCGTTTTATACGGGGCAAGGTCCAGAAAGCGGAAGGGGACACCAGTTCATCGATGCCAAAGTCACTGGTGATTTTCTTGAGAATCCGGCACTTTTTGACCAGATTGACTTTCACAAGCTGTCCGATCCCGCTGCCCAGTAAACGGTGATCAAATCGCTCCGGCTCCACTACCCGTTCGCTGAAGAGGTTATTGGTATGGATATCGGGCAGCTGGCCTTCCTGTTTTAAACGGGTCAGCACAGCAATATTCCAGAGTGGTTCAAAATCGCTGATATTGGGGCCAGCCAGCCTGATATTTCTGGATTTGATTTCGTTGTAGGCAATGCTCCAGCTGGTAAAGAAGCTTTCGGTGTCATAGCCGGACCAGCGACGGCGATTGATGGTTGAGCCAACCTCGATGGCCCAGAGCCTTTCACCGTAACGGGCGGCAGTTGAGCTGACGAATTCACGCCAGGCCACCTGCCCCGCGTGCGTGTTAATCCGTTTTACTTCCTCAAACGGTTGTACCAGATGCAACAGCACCTGGATGTCAGTGGCCAGCAGACGGTCCAGTAGCCGGGCAACCGGACCGTCCATATCCCCGTAGGTGAAATCGACGCGAACCTGACTGATACCCAGTTCAGCAAGGCGCTCCAGCACATAGTCGTCTACCAGTGGGTTATCCGCAGTGGTGACACCAACACCAATAAAGTCTGTCGGGACAGTATGGCCGGCAACGGGCAGGTGTCCCCCCGATACCAGCATCTGTCCCGACAGGGTATAAGGTACAGCGTCCAGTATGAATTTGAGATTCATCGTGTCACCGCAGAAAATTCGGAGTAAGAGCATCCCCTGAAGCGCCAGGCGGACTGAAATTGATACATGCTCCACTCACCATTGCATCACCGGGGAGACTCACATCAATGGAGACTGACGGTTTGAATGGCAACTGGCCCTCCTGACAACAGATGAAGCGATGTTCTGATTTGCTGGAAACGGCAAAACCCTTATGACCTGCCATGCATTGTTATCAATTATTCTGGTTGGCAAGGGTATCAGATTCGCGGCTGTGAGGCAGCATAGATCCGTACTCCCTTGCGGATTATGTGACGCTGGCAGCCCTGCTGACATAATCACCCGCTCCACCGCTATGGTTAACTGCCGATTCGGCCCGACAGGCAGCTACTCTGGGGAAAATTGGTAGAACAGATTTGGCTCACTGACGATATAGATATTCAGTTCAGAGTCTACGGCTACACCCTCCGCCTGGGGGATGGTGCTCTCCAGGCCACTCCTGCCCGCTCGCAAATCCAGCAAGCTGATGGATTGTCTTGCAGCATTGTATTCCACCAGCATATGGGATTCATCGCTGAGAAATAGCTTGTGCCCCACGCCCCTGACATGGGTGATTGATGAAAGATCCCTCATAAAAAGCTCCGGCGAGTCCGGTGATTTGATCTCGCGGATACCGACCTTTATTGGTTCACCCACAACGAAACTGACAAACCCGGTGACTTCAATCACCCGCATCGGATTGCGCTCTTTTACCACCAGCAGGCGCTGCCCGTCATCATCCCAGGAGAGACCCTCAAAACCCTTGTTGGTCTCACTACCGATGCCGACCACCAGGGTCGGTACTCCCTCGGTATGGACGCTATCCACGCCATCAGGAATGTCGACGACCAGCAAGCGGTGGGTTCGCTCTTCGGCAATCACATAGCGATCACCACTGACGTGTGTCAAACCTTCCATATCCCTGACACCCTCAATGCGGATTGAACGCAACAGTTCACCTTCAAGGGAAAGCTCCACCACCACCGGATCACTGTTCAACAATCCCCAGAGGGTATTTTTCTCAAGGTTATAGGTCAGTGCCGAGAGATCGTCCTCAAGCGCCGGGATTGGCTTGCCATCAATGGTTACCCGGTAGCGCGACAGATCCATTGCACCGTCAGGCAGCGCTGTGTTGCTTAAACGAAAAGTGTGCCAGGAAAGCACCCCGGCGTGCCAGGCATTCAGAACCGGTTTGTGTAAATAGAACGATAATGTGGCAACTATGAAAAGTCCCAGACACGCCATTAAAAATCGTTTCATAAGCCAGCCTTTCATCAACAAACACACACCCATTAGAGCGCTGAGTATTATGGTGAAAACAACGGCCTTGTCCATGTGAGAATGGCCCGTTGAACAGGAACGTAGGTTTGACGGCTGCGCCTGAAGCGGGAGACGGAATGACTTTAGGCTCAGACAGAATATGAGGCAGTCAGCGACATTCCACAGCACACTGTCATTCGCCTGTCACTTTAATGTCATACAAAGACAGTCAGAACACGCTATGCTGATTCGGCAAAACGTCGCAAACCCCAACAGGTAGTATCAGGTCGTACATGAAAAAATACCCAATTTACCCAAAAGAACTGAGTTGGCTTGCCTTCAATGAGCGTGTCATTCAGGAAGCCGAAGATGAAGAGAATCCTGTTATTGACCGGGTGCATTTCCTTGGTATCTTTTCGGACAATCAGGATGAGTTTTTCAAGGTTCGAGTGGCTGACGTCAGACGCAAGGTACTGATTGAACAGATCGCCGGCTCGGCAAAGGACAGCAAACAACTCCTGCGCGATATCAACAAGGGCATTGCCAGGCTGTCGGTGCGGTTTGACCGGGCCTTCCGGGGCGTTCTGGCAGAGTTACAGAAACGACGCATCTATTTTTTAATGCCCGAGGATCTTGCTGCCAGTCAGGGTGAATGGGTTCGCGAACATTTTCGCGCGCAGGTGCTACCCCGCATTGTGCCCATTCTGGTCACTCCGGAAATTGATCTGTCGAAAGTGCTGCGGGACGGCGCCAACTACCTGGTAGTGGAAATTGGCAAGCAAGACGGGGTCGGTTATGCCCTGCTGGAAGTGCCGGACACCAGCAGTCGTTTTTTGAGATTGCCGAATGACCAGAGAAATCGCCGTCGGCATTTCATGATTATCGATGAGGCCATTCGGTACTGCCTGGATATGGTGCTGGTGGACTTTTTCCGCTATCACAGCCTCAATGCCTGGTCGATGAAATTTTCCCGGGACGCCGAGTACACACTCGACGATGAAATTGACCGAAGTCTCGTGGAAAAAATGTCGATTGGGCTGAAGCAACGCCTTCAGGCCAACCCCGTCAGGCTGACCTTCGACCGGGAAATGCCTACCGAGATGATCGACATGCTAAAAAGCAAGTTTGGCTTTGCCAAAGGCGACAGCATTATTCCGGGGGGCCGCTACCGCAACTTTCGCGACTTTATCGGCTTTGCCAACCCCGGCGAAAAATACCTCGCCAACCAGCCAGTTTCCGCTCTGTCAGTCAGTCAGTTTGACCGCGCCAAAAATACTTTTGATGCGATTGATCAGGGCGACATCCTGCTCTATTACCCCTATCAAAAATTCAATTATTTTGTGGAATTATTACGTCAGGCAGCATTTGACCCCAACGTTATCTCCATAAAGATCAACATCTATCGAGTAGCGAAAGATTCCCGGGTGGTGGAATGCCTGATGGACGCGGCGCGCAATGGCAAGCAGGTCACAGTGAATGTCGAGCTGAAAGCCCGCTTTGATGAAAAGCAGAATCTGGAACTCTCCGAAAAGCTCGCCGAGGCGGGCATCACAGTCATGCTGGGGGTACCGGGCCTCAAGGTACATTCAAAGTTGTGTCTGATTGCCAGAGAGACCCAACATGGAGAGCAACTCTACGCCCACATTGGCACGGGTAACTTCAACGAGAAGACCGCTGAAATTTACACGGATTTTTCCCTTTTTACCTGCCACCAGAATATTTGTGAGGAAGTCCGCAATGTCTTCAACTTTATTGAGTACAGCTTCAAGCACTACGACTTCAAATACCTGCAGGTCTCGCCATTCAACAACCGACGCAAAATTCGCGCGCTGATTAACCGTGAGATTCATGCTGCAAAATCTGGCCGAAAAGCCATTATCAGTCTGAAGCTCAACAATCTGGTTGACGACAGCATCATCAGGCAACTCTATGCGGCGAGCCAGGCCGGCGTCAAAATCCGCATGATTGTCAGGGGAATGTGCTCACTAAAACCCGGTATCGAGGGAGTATCAGATAACATTTCAATTATCAGTATCGTGGACCGGTTTCTGGAGCATCCACGCTGTCTGGTGTTTCACAATGGCGGCGATCCCGAGGTTTATCTGTCATCGGCGGACTGGATGACCCGCAATCTCGATTACCGGCTTGAAGTGGGCGTACCCATTCTGGATGCAAAATTGAAAAAGCGGGTGATTGATATTCTGGAAATCCAGTTCAGTGACCGCTGCAAGGCGCGGGTGATTGATGAACAGCAAAGCAACAGCTATGTAAAACGCGGCAACAAGAAAAAAGTGCGCTCACAAATGGCTGTCTACGACTATCTTAAAAAACTGAAATAGTCGTCTCTGCTCCCTCCTGCCCGGTTAACGGCGGATATGTTCAACCATGTATTGCTGCACCGAGGCAATCTCATTGGGCTGTACGGAATACCGCTCCTCGCGTTCAAACAGATCGGCCATGTGATGCGGCAGGGGTGGATCCTGCTGGTAGCCGGCCTTGCTCACCGCCTCGGGAAATTTCGCCGGATGGGCCGTGGCCAGACAGACCATCGGGATATCCAGGCGGCGGCGTGTGTGACGCGCTGCAGCGACGCCAATAGCGGTATGAGGGTCGAGTAAATAACCGTTTTTCTGCCACATATCATGAATGACCGCCACCATGGACTCATCATCCAGTCGGTAGCTGGTAAACAATTTCCGCGCACTGGCCAGTGCGGTCTCGCTGAGATGCAGATTGCCGGTTTTTTTGAAGTCGGCCATCAGGGCGGCAAGAGCTGCCCCATCCCGGTCATAAAGGTCGAACAGCATCCGCTCGAAATTACTGGAAACCATGATATCCATGGAAGGCGACAGACTGTGAACCAGCTGGTGCAGACTGTGGTCGTTGGCGCTGATGCAGCGGTGCAGTATGTCATTGGCATTGGTGCCAATCACCAACTGATCAATTGGCAGCCCCATGCGACTGGCAAGGTAACCGGCAAAAATGTCGCCGAAGTTGCCGGTGGGCACAGAAAACGCCACCGGCCGATGAGGAGCACCCAGTGCCAGGCCAGCATAAAAATAGTACACGATCTGAGCCATGATACGCGCCCAGTTGATCGAGTTGACAGCCACCAGCTGGCGCCCTTCCGGCAGGAAAGACTGATCGCTAAAACTGGCTTTCACCATGTTCTGGCAATCGTCGAAGTTGCCCTCCAGGGCGATGTTAAAGACATTATCTTCCAACACCGTGGTCATCTGGCGGCGCTGCACTTCGGATACCCGTTGATAGGGATGAAGAATAAAGATATCCACGTTGTCACTGTGGCGACAGCCTTCAATCGCAGCCGAGCCGGTATCACCGGAAGTGGCGCCCATGATAGCGACACGCTGGTTGCGCTTCTTAAGCACATAGTCCAGCAGGTGACCGAGGAATTGCAGGGCAAAGTCTTTAAAGGCCAGCGTCGGCCCCTGAAACAGTTCGAGAATAAATTCGTTGTGACCGCTTTGAATGAGAGGCGCGATGGCATCGTGGCGAAAGGTGCTGTAAGCCTTGTCGATCAGTTCCCGCAGCGTGTCCTCCGGAACCTCACCGGCCATGAACGGGGACATCACCTTGAAGGCCAGCTCCTGATAGGACAGGCCAGACCAGCCGGCAATTTCTTCCCGGGAAAACTGCGGCAGGGTTTCCGGCACATAAAGACCGCCATCAGTGGCCAAACCGGCCAGTACTGCATCTTCAAAACTCAATACCGGGGCCTGCCCACGGGTGCTGATATAGTTCACGCTTGATACCTGTTCTGTTCTTGAAACGGAAAACGCTAGCCCAGTGATTCCACACGAATCCTGACAATATCACCCTCGGTCGTGGGCAACTGTTGGATTTTGTCTACCGCTTCGTCGAGTTTCTTCACCACGGCGCGGTCAGTGAGAATAATCAGCGGCACATAGTCCTCACCATCATCTGCCTCTTTCTGGATAACAGCCTCAATACTGATTTTGGCATCGCTGAGAATCTGGGTAATTTTTGATAAAACCCCCGGCACATCACGTGCGGTGATACGCAGATAGTAGGCAGTTTCGACCTGCTCAATAGACAGCACCTGAATGTCGCTCAACTGATCTGGCTGAAAACCCAGGTGGGGTACCCGGTGCTCCGGATCGGCCGTCAGGGTGCGGGCCAGGTCGACAATATCGGCAATCACTGCAGAGGCCGTCGGCTCTGCCCCGGCGCCGGGACCGTAATACAGTGTGGGGCCCACGGCATCCCCCTTGACCACCACGGCATTCATCACACCATCAACATTGGCGAGCAGTCGTTTGCGGGGGATTAGGGTGGGGTGAACCCGCAGTTCAATACCACCATTGTTGCGACGGGCAATGCCCAGATGCTTGATCTGATAGCCGAGTTGCCGGGCGTAGGCCACATCCTGGGTGTCCAGGTTACTGATACCTTCGGTAAAGACTTTTTCGAATTGCAACGGGATACCAAAGGCGAGGGAGGCCAGAATAACCAGCTTGTGGGCCGCATCGATTCCTTCCACATCAAAAGTCGGGTCGGCCTCTGCATAACCACGCTGCTGAGCCTCCACCAGCACATCGTCAAAGGCGCGGCCCTTGTCCCGCATCTCTGTCAATATAAAGTTGCCGGTGCCATTGACTATCCCCGCCAGCCACTCAATGCGGTTGGCCGAAAGTCCTTCCCTGATCGCCTTGATAATAGGAATACCGCCTGCGACGGAGGCTTCGAATGCAACGGTGACACCTTTAACCCTCGCGGCATTAAAAATTTCATTACCATGCTCGGCGATCAGCGCCTTATTCGCCGTGACCACATGCTTGCCTTGCTCAATGGCATCGAGAATCAACTCGCGTGCGACCGTGGTGCCACCAATCAACTCTACCAGAATATCGACATCGGGATTGCGGGCAACCGCAAATACATCTTCGGTAATCGGGGTATCGCCAAGCTGGCAGGCGGGATTTGGGCGCCTGCTTGCCACCTGCACTATCTCAATGCGGCACCCCGCTCTGGCATTGATTACGTCACCATTGCGCTGTAACACATTAAATGTGCCGCTACCTACTGTTCCGAGGCCACACAGGCCAACTTTTACTGAGTTCAATCGATTTGCCTCGGTGTTAACCGGTTTAATTCAGTGCCAGCTGGGGTAATACCGTTTTGTAGCCCGTGACAGGCACGTTTATATCGCGGTATCACTAAAACGGCCACCACGATACCCGTTCACTGCGCTTGCGCAGTATTCAAACCAGCAGACTGATGAAGGTTCGCAACCTTAATTGGCAGTAAAGGGACTGTCAATCTACCAGCAACGATTTGGCTACGCCGGTTACCGTTCTAACCATCACTATTTTCATCAAGCCCCATAATCGTCAGTAATTCAGCCGCCGGGCTGTAACCGGGCAACAAGGCACCGTCTTCCAGGATCAGGGCCGGAGTACCGGTGATGCCTATTTTCTGACCGAGCAGAAAGTGGCTGGCAACGGGATTATCCTTGCAGACGTTCTCTGTTATCGGCTGACGGTTTTTCAGGGCAGTGAGTGCGGCCAGCTTGTCTTTGGCACACCATGCAGAAGCTATCTTGCGATAGGAGGAGGAGTCCAGCCCGGCCCTGGGAAAGGCCAGATAGCGAACCTCCACACCGGCCATGTTCAGCTCGGGTACGGTTTCAATATGAAGTTTACGGCAATAACCACAATCCACATCGGTGAATACGTGAAGAATATAGCGGCGCACATCAGCGGCGGGGAAAACAATCATGTCTTTCGTTGCCAGCGCGCTCAGCATCTCCTTGCGCAATTTAGCCGCAGCCAGATCCTTGATCGGCGCGAACATTCCCGGAAGGGCCTGATACATGTCGCCCGTAATAATGTAATCACCGGTTTTATTGGCATAAAAGAATTGGGTACCGTTGATTCGCACGCGGTAAAGTCCGTCGATTGGCGAAGTTTCCACTGCACCGTATTCCAGGTCAGGGCGCGCCTGCTGCAATTTGTCGATGATGGTCTTGCGTGTCTCTTCTGACACATCGGCAGCATAAGCGGTGGGTAGTAATATCAGGACAATTATCGTGCCCAGCATTTTTTTGATCATCGCGGATTTCTCTTGTCAGGTTCAGCATGGCTAATCAGGTATTGAGTCTTAATGGCCACAAGGGTTCACTTACCCTCTCGGGTGGTGTTCTGCATGCAGCGCCTTGATGCGGGTACTGGCTATGTGGGTGTAGATCTGTGTGGTGGAAAGATCACTGTGCCCGAGCAGCAATTGTACCACCCTGAGATCGGCTCCGTGATTCAGCAAATGGGTCGCAAATGCGTGGCGGAGTGTGTGTGGCGATAGGGGTTTTTCAATGCCGGCCTGGCTGGCGTAACCCTTGATTCGATGCCGGAAAGTTTGCCGGGTCATCTGCCGGGCACGGCGACTGGGGAACAGCACATCACTTTGTACAGCGCCCAATATCAAGGGCCGGGCTTCCCGCATGAAGCGCTCCAACCAACTCATCGCCTCCTCGCCCATGGGCACCATCCGCTCCTTGCCACCCTTACCTGTCACTCTCACCACACCCTGGCGCAGGTTGGCCTGATAAAGGGTTAGCCCCACCAGCTCAGAGACCCTCAAGCCCGTAGCGTACAGCACTTCCAGCATGGTGCGATCGCGCAGACCCAGCAACGAATCGGTATCCGGCTGGTTCAATAGCGCTTCCACATCCATTTCTGTAAGGCTCTTTGGGAGCGGACGACCCAGCTTGGGGTTTTCCACCATAGCAATGGGATCTTCGACAAGCCGGTTTTCCCGAAGTAAATAACGGTAGAGCCCCCGCATACAGGATAACTGTCTGGCCGCCGAGCGCGCCGACACGCCCTGCTCAAAACGGCGGGCAAGGTAGCGCTGTACATCGGCAGCCCCCAGTCCAATCAGGGACAAATCCTCCCGCGCCGCCCAAATGGCCAGCGCTTCAAGATCGCGTCGATAGGCTTCCAGGGTATTGCGACTCAGGCCCTTTTCCATCCAGAGGGCATCGAGATAATTGTCTATCAGGTGTTGGTCGGTCGATGTCGGCGCCATGGGTTACTCTAACCGGGCTCGATGCATGGAACAATCATCTAAACGCAGACAACTCTTAGAACAACTTGTAACCATAAAAAAAGGCACCAACCTGTGGTGCCTTTTTGCATTGAAGAATGAACTCAGTTGAGCTTTTCCTTGATACGTGCAGCCTTGCCCGACAGTTCGCGCAAGTAGTAAAGTTTGGCCTGACGCACATCACCACGGCGCTTGACCTGCACGCTCTCAACCAGCGGGCTGAACGTCTGGAAGGTCCGCTCAACACCAACGCCATTGGAAATTTTGCGAACAGTGAATGCAGAATTCAATCCACGATTGCGCTTGCCAATCACCACACCCTCGAATGCCTGCAGGCGCTCGCGGGTGCCCTCTTTAACCTTGACCTGAACAACGACTGTATCGCCTGGGGCAAACGGCGGCAGTTGTTTGCTCATTTGTTCTGTTTCAATCGCAGTAATAATCGAATTTTTGTTACTCACGGTTTGCTCCTCAGCTTTTGTTGGTTGGTGGCATGCCACCTTTTTGAGTAGCGTCGCACAGAGAGGAAAACGACTCAGTCACTTTCATCTGCCGACTCTTTGACAATCCTGTCCATTAACTGTTGTTGCTCGTCACTGAGCACCAGTTTTTCCAGCAGTTCCGGGCGCCGCTGCCAGGTTCTGTACAACGACTGTTTTAACCGCCACTGCCGTATTTTTTCATGGTTGCCAGACAACAACACTTCTGGCACTTTAAAATCCTGATACTGCTCCGGCCGCGTGTAATGGGGGCAGTCCAGCAGACCATCGGCAAAGGAATCCTGATCTGCCGAGTCCTCATGCCCCAATGCGCCGGGCAGTTGCCGAATCAACGCATCAAGCACCACCATGGCGGGCAGCTCACCACCACTGAGTACGTAGTCCCCGATGGACCACTCCTGATCCACTTCCAGCTGGATCAATCGCTCATCAACCCCTTCGTAACGCCCGGCAACCAGTATCAGATCGCCCTGTGCTGCCAACGCATTAACGCCAGTCTGATCCAGCACACGGCCTTGGGGAGAGAGGTACACCACTGTGGCCGGGCCCCCTATCCATGTACGTGCGACGTCGATGGCCTTGCGCAAAGGCTCGATCATCATCACCATTCCAGGACCGCCACCGTAAGGGCGGCTATCTACTGTCTGGTGCCTGTCACTGGTGTGGGCTCTCGGATTGAAAAATGCCACTTCCAGCAAGCCCTGCCTGATTGCCCTACTGCTGATACCGTAGTCGGTGAGGGCAACAAACATTTCGGGGAAAAGTGTAACCAGTGCTACTTTCATGGCCGGTTAACCTTTGGGCTATCGCCCCGATTATTAAAAAGCCGGATCCCAGTCCACCTCGATCTTGCCGGCGACGAGATCAACGTTTAATACAAATTGATCTATGTAGGGAATCAACCGCTCTTCCTGATCCAGGCTCTTGTCATCCCCTTTCACAACCAGCACATCATTGGCACCGGTTTCCATCAGGGAGTCGACGATGCCAAGTCTGACGCCCAGAGAGGTCACAACAGGCATCCCTTCAAGCTGGTGCCAGTAATACTGTCCATCAGCAAGAACCGGCAGTTGCGCTTTTGCCACGTAGATGTCCCGCTGGCAATAAGCTCTGGCCTGATCTCTGTCGTCAATCTCCGCCAGGTGAACCATCAGTCCCTTGGCAGTGGAACGCTGTTCAGTGACCTTCAATTTCTGCCAATGACCAGCAATCTTCAGCCACCAGGGTTGGTAATCAAAAATGTTACCGCCCGGCTCGGTGAAGGAGTGAATTTTTACCCAACCCTTCACACCATGAACTGCCGTTATGCGCCCGACTACCACTGGATCAATCGGGTCCACACTTTGCTGGACGCTCATGGCCTTAGTCTTATCAGGCTTGCTTGGCTGCTTCTTTCACTAACTGGGAAACGCGATCGGACAACATAGCGCCTTCGCTCACCCAGTGTTGCACACGATCCACATCCACCCGCAGACGCTCTTCGAGGCCACGGGCAACCGGGTTAAAAAAGCCGATGCGTTCGATGTAACGACTATCACGAGCCCTGCGGCTGTCAGTGACATGTATATGATAGAACGGACGCTTTTTTGAGCCTCCGCGAGCCAGACGAATTGTTACCATGAAAACTCTCTTCTGTATTTAGTTTCAAATTACAGTCGGTCGATCCCTTATCACTCAGGAACAAGACCACGCCCGATCTCTCGAACAGGCACCTGTGAAAGGCGCGGGATTATAGCGAAAACACGCAACCGTGTATAGCTGGAAAGTATAGTGGGAAAACAGCTTTATCCGGAGACGGAATTCAGCGGGGGCGACAGCCTGGAGAGGCCCCGCTAAAAGGGGAATTTCCCACCGCCTGGCGGCATACCGCCCCCCATACCACCGCCAGCAGGCATGTTGCCAGCCATGCCGCGCATCATCTGCTGCATGCCTTTGCCTTTCATTTTCTTCATCATCTTGCCCATTTGCTTGTGCTGTTTGAGCAGGCGATTCAGATCCTGAAGGTTGGTGCCGGACCCTACCGTTATCCGCCGCTTGCGGGAACCATTCAGCAGGTCGGGGTTTCGCCTTTCAGCAGGTGTCATGGAGTTGATAATCGCCTCCATACGTGAAAACTGCTTCCCCATATTGGCTTGCTCAACCATCTGACTCATGTTGCCCATGCCGGGCAGCTTGTCCAGCAGGCCTGAAAACCCGCCCAGATTCTTCATTTGCTGGAGTTGGTCGCGCAAATCATTCAGATCAAACCGTTTGCCCTTGGCGACTTTTTTAGCCAACTGTTCCGCTTTTTTACGGTCGACCTTCTGTTCGACATCTTCAATCAGCGACATCATGTCGCCCATGCCGAGAATCCGCGAAGCGATCCGATCCGGGTGGAACGGCTCCAGCGCATCGGTTTTTTCACCCACACCGAGGAACTTGATCGGCTTGCCGGTTACCTGGCGAACAGAGAGCGCTGCCCCACCACGGGCATCGCCGTCCACTTTGGTCAAAATTACCCCCGTCAGGGGCAGCGCTTCGTTAAATGCCTGGGCGGTGGCAACCGCATCCTGGCCAATCATTGCGTCGATGACGAACAGGGTTTCTACCGGCGACAGTGCTTTGTGTAGCTGCCGGATTTCAGTCATCAGCGCATCATCAATATGCAGGCGGCCAGCCGTGTCCACCAGCAATACATCGATAAACTTTACTTTCGCCGCCTGAACCGCATTGCGTGCAATATCGACGGGTTTCTGATCAGCATGGCTGGCAAAAAACTCAACTCCCACTTCCGACGCGAGAGTTTCCAGCTGTTTAATGGCGGCCGGCCGGTAGATATCGGCACTCACCACCATGACTTTTTTCTTTTCCCGCTCCTTGAGATAGCGGGCCAACTTGGCCACGGAGGTGGTTTTACCTGCACCCTGCAGACCGGCCATCAATACCACAGCCGGCGGCTGTGCAGCCAGATTGAGCGACTCGTTACTGTCACCCATCACATGTTCAAGCTCGGACTGGACAATCTTCAGGAACTGTTGACCGGGATTGAGGCTACTGCCAACCTGCTGGCCCAGTGCCCTCTCCTTGACACCCTCAACAAAGGTTTTGACAACCGGTAGCGCCACATCCGCTTCCAGCAATGCCATGCGCACTTCACGCAGGGTTTCCTGAATATTTTCTTCGGTCAGGCTGGCCTTCCCGGAGATTTTTTTCAGGGAAGCCGATAAACGATCACTGAGATTTTCAAACATTGCCATGGGATTTATTTCGTCTTCACCTTATTGATAGGCGTAGCAGTATAACTGAAAGCACCCGAGTTTTGGGACGGCCTCTTTTCGCTTTCCGCTATCTGTGACACACTTTGTCACCTGTTTAAATAGTCACCCCATTATGCTTACAGCTTCTGCCGCCATCGCCCTGTATATCTGCGCGACCCTGTTCCAGGCGCTTCAGCTTCGCAAGCATCCCAACTTGCAGCTATCTTCTCTGCAGTTGATTGCCGCTCCTGCATTGGCCCTGCACGGATACACCAGTGCACACTGGATCTTCAGTGACGCCGGTCTCGATTTCGGGCTGCTCCCCATGACCAGCGCCATCATCTTCACCATCAATCTGATTGTTCTTCTCAGCAGTCTCCGAAAACCGGTTCACAGTCTTTTTCTGATCCTTTTCCCTCTGGCAGCACTGATCCTGGCATTGACCCTCCTGATCGGCAGCAGCGCCCCCTTGAGAGAGACTGTGTCTTTACCCATCGGGGCACATATCTTCTTTTCCATTGTGGCCTACAGCCTGCTGACCATCGCTGCGTTTCAGGCGATTTTTATCGCCCTGCAAAACTGGCGGCTGCGCCACAGACACCTCGGCAGCTGGCTACAGATAGTCCCTCCTTTGCAAACCATGGAAGCATTGCTGTTTGAGGTGCTGTGGGCCGGCTTTGGTCTGCTGACCCTTTCACTGATTACGGGATTTCTGTTTTTTGAGGATTTCTTTGCCCAGCACTTGATTCACAAAACGGTTTTCACTCTTTTTGCCTGGCTGTTTTATGGGATTTTATTGTGGGGGCGACACATCAAGGGATGGCGGGGCAATACAGCCATTCAATGGACCCTGGTAGGCTTCAGTGCCATGGTGCTGGGCTACTGGGGAAGCAAGTTTGTCCTGGAGGTAATTCTGCGCTGAAAGACGGGCGCCCTCTGCGCCGAGGACAATATGAGACCAGCCCAACTGCCAAGCCTGGCCTCCCCAGAACCTGACACCAAGATATGGTTGCCAAGCAGGACAAACTTCTTCAACATACCCTGCCTTAGGTGAATACGAGGTTTTCCCCCCGTTGGACGATACCCCTCTCTGGCTACTATTTAGCGTATTAGCTGGCCTCCTTCTCTTATCCGCTTTTTTCTCCGGCTCTGAAACAGCCATGATGTCACTGAACCGTTACAGGTTGAAACATCTGAGAAAACGACATCTCGGTGCCCGCAAGGCCTACAAGCTGTTAAAACGTCCTGACCGCCTGATCGGTATTATTCTGATTGGCAATAACATGGTGAATATCCTCGCTTCCGCGATCGCCACGGTCATTGCTCTGCGCCTTTACGGCGATGCAGGCATCGCCATCGCCACCTTACTGCTCACACTGGCGATACTGATTTTTTCCGAGGTCACACCAAAAACAATGGCGGCACTGCACCCGGAAGGAATTGCCTTTACTGCCAGCCACATCCTCAGGCCGCTGTTATTTGTCTTTTACCCGTTAGTCTGGCTGGTGAATCACCTCTCCAACGGCCTACTCAGATTGCTGGGCGTGAATACTACCAAGTCCCTTGATGTGAGCCTCAGTAAAGAGGAAATTCGTACCGTCGTAGACATCTCCAGTGAAAATATCCCCGACCATCAGGATATGCTGATCAATATCCTGGACCTTGAAACGGTTTCCGTGAATGACATCATGGTGCCACGCAATGAAATTATAGGCTTGGACCTTGAACTGGAAGTTGATCAACTATTAACGACCATCATTAATTCCGGCTACACCCGTCTGCCTGTATATGTGGGCAACATGAATAATGTATTGGGCATTATTCATGTGAAAACCATCGCCAGACTGCTACGTTCAGGCAGTGACAGCCTGACCAAAGAGGCCATCAAACGATTTACCCGGGAACCCTACTTTGTCCCTGAAAATACACCACTCAACAAACAATTGGTGAACTTTCAACAGGCCAAACGCCGAATCGGTTTGGTGGTGGATGAATACGGTGAAATTGAGGGGCTGGTCACCATGGAGGATATACTGGAGGAAATCGTCGGCGATTTCACCACGAACAGGGCAGAGGATGAACAGGAAGACATCGTCGCCCTGGACAAGAGAATGTTTGATATTGACGGGTCAGCCACCATCCGGGATATCAACAAGGCAAATTCATGGGATCTGCCAACAGATGGTCCAAAGACCATTAACGGGCTGATTCTGGAACATCTGGAAAGCATCCCTGACGGCAACGTG
Organism: Cellvibrionales bacterium UBA2511; assembly: GCA_002341315.1. Classification (GTDB taxonomy): domain Bacteria; phylum Pseudomonadota; class Gammaproteobacteria; order Pseudomonadales; family Porticoccaceae; genus Porticoccus. The sequence continues at coordinate 58,260 of DDNV01000013.1, read as the reverse complement.
AGTTTTACCATTGGTCGCTATCAGTTTGAAACACTGGAACTGAGCGAAAAAATGGTCGTAAAGGTTCGAGTTAAACAGCGCATAACGCTTCATTCAGGAAACGGTGAACCGGACGATGATGATGAAGATTAAACTCAATCGACGAAATACTCCCGATTACTAGGCAAACGGATTATTTTTAGAACCCCGTTCAGCAGCTTTTGTAATGACCTCCAGTCGCTCATCATCGTCCATCAATAACCAGTCACGAATTTCTCTGGCTGTGCGGTGACAGCCGATACACACATCTTCGTGATCCAGCGCACAGATAGAAACACAGGGAGAAGAAATCGTCGCTATCATTGGGTGTGCCTAAAATGTTTGCCTCTCTAGGCCGACAATTATCGAGCCGGCAGGCGTGAAATTGCAAGCTATCGGGGTGCCGGTCTCGGATCAGCACAGTCCGGATACACCAGACGAATCCCGGCATCGACAGTAACATTGAGAAAATCTGTCAGGACCATCAGTGAAAAGCCCCAGATACGGTAATCATCATAGATAAAACAGGGCATGTTGAGCGCATAATCCGGACCGACAAAGTAATCGACTGTCAGGTTCGACGGGTCCAGAAAATAAGACACCGGGACTTCAAAAACAGCATCCAGCTCCTCGGGATTGGCGACTAACACCAGGTCGGGCTCAATAAGCCCCACATAGGGCTTTACCCGCATCAACTGGCGTGTTCGATTGACCGGCAACCCGGCGATCACCTGTACCTGGTGCGGAGGCAAATCAATTTCCTCCCGGGTCTCCCGCAATGCCGTCACCAGTAGATCCTCATCCCCCGGTTCCCACTTGCCACCGGGAAATGCCACTTCTCCCCGGTGTGAATTCAGGTGCTCTGCCCGTTTGGTAAATATAATTTTTGGGTTTTCCGGCTCGCGAGTCAGGGCAATCAGAATCGCCGCTTCAAGCCCTTCTACTCCGAAGGGTCTGATTCGGTCAACCGGCATAGCATGTAAACGTTCGGTCATTCGTTTTAACATAACCCTGTTATCCTACTATTGTCGGTACCTGTTACCGAAACAGTTATTTTCCAATGCAAAGTAAAAGTGTCTATGAATTTTTGCGGTCAGTGTGGCAAACCGGTCAACCTCAAGGTTCCCACCGGAGACAATCGAAGGCGCCATGTCTGTGGACATTGCGACACCATTCACTATCAGAATCCCCGAGTGATATCGGGCTGCATTCCGGTTGTTGGTGACAGAGTATTGCTGTGCAGACGAGCCATTGAGCCCCGCTACGGTATGTGGACCCTGCCAGCCGGATTTCTGGAAAATGGGGAAACAGTGCTTCAGGGTGCACTGCGGGAATGCTGGGAAGAAGCGATGGCAAAACTGAACGAGCCAATACTGAGTGGTATCTACGATATCCCCCATATCAACCAGGTCTATATCCTTTATCGGGGCGTGCTGCACAACGGGAGTTACGGTGCCGGGGACGAGTCGCTGGACGTCAGGTTGTTCAGCGAGGCAGATATTCCCTGGGAGGAACTGGCTTTCCCTGTGATTACCACTGCGTTGAAGCATCATTTTGCAGATTTAAAACAGGGCCTGCCGACCATACACACCGACGTCATCACATCGAGGCTTCGCTCCCTCAACAACGCTGCAGATTAGAGGTCGAACTCCGCCAACTGCCATACGTCGTAAGCGGGCTCTTCGTAGGGGTGAGCACTGATCAGCGCACGGATCGCCTGCTTTATCGCGACATCATCACACACCAGTTCAACACGATACTCTTCCTCTTCAGCCAGGCTACCCACCATGCCAAGATAGGGGGTGCTTCCGGCAAGTGGACGGAACTGGCCGACACCCAACACCTGCCAGCAGCAACTATCATACTCGCCAATTTTTCCCGCCCCAGTGGCAAAAACAGCCTGTTTCACCGGTTCCAGATGATCGACAGGCACATAGAAAACCAGTTTATACATAATGCTCCCGTTATTCCGGATAGCGACGCAACAGGATGCAAGTCACTCAATGATCTGGCGCGCATTGTCCAGATAAACCTGACCTTGCTTTTTGACAGTTTCAGGGGCTGAGCGCTCTGAAGCGAGGTGCACCGCTTCAAGAGGTTCCGCTAAGGCAGCGAGCTCGGCCTGGATTTTAGCCAATGCATTTTCCAGCGTGTAGGTGAGCATATGCACTTCATGCATATCCTGTGGCGACAGATGCTCCTGCTGAATAAGGCCTTCAAGTTTGCCGTTGTACTCGGAAAAATTGGCTACCGCCTGAGCCAGAGTATCAGCAGGCAATCCCTTGAAGTGCTCAGGGCGATCCTCTGCCGCCACCACAACGCCACTTACCAGAAATGAAAGCAAAACAAGAATAGCGGGGATTAACCGGAACATATATTTCCTCGGAGTTAGTGCCATATTTGATGGAAGTGCCGCGCTCAAGTCTGCTTTTCGGAGAACTTCCCAACCCCATTCAGCAGCTGCCGGCAGGTGATCTGGCCGACCAACTTACCCTTGTCGACAACCGGACAGCGACGAAAACCACGCTTCATCATTTGCTGGGCCACATCGACAATATCGGCCTGAGACGTGACTGTAAAAACATCGCGGGTCATCACATCACGCACCGGGCCAACACTGCTTTCCTGATTATATCTGGCACCCAGGATGGCCTTTAAACAGTCCGTTTCGGACAGCACGCCCATCAGGTTATTATCATCATCCACCACACACAACCCGGAAATTTTATTGCTGACAATCAGGTTTATGGCGACGAACAAATCATCCCGCTGATTGACTTTAACCGGGTTGCGAAGCATGTAATCTTTGAGTTCTACCGAGTTCAGCATACACAGAAGCCTTTTATCCACTACTGCTTTTAGCTTAATAGAGAATCAGGTAACCGGAAACCTTTTGTTGCCACAAAACAGCTGCTCACCGATACAGGACGAATTGAGGAATATCCGGCGGATCAACAACCAAACGGATGGCGCAGGACAATCGTTTCTACCCGATCCGGGCCCGTCGAAATAATATCCACTGGGGTGTGGAGAATCGTTTCAATACGGGCGATATAGGCACGGGCATTGTCGGGCAGCTCTTCCAGGGATCTGATGCCAATGGTCGATTCATGCCAACCGGGCAGCTCTTCATAAACGGGAACCAGTTTTTCGTAATCATCCGCGTGACTCGGGGTGATCACTTCATTGCCGCTGGCATCCTGATAGGCGATACACACCTTTATGGTTTCAACACCGTCAAGCACATCGAGCTTGGTCAGACAGATGCCGGAAACAGAATTGATACGAATAGCCTGTTTCAAAGCCACAGCGTCGAACCAGCCACAGCGTCGCTCGCGGCCAGTAGTCGCGCCAAACTCATGGCCCTTCTCGCCCAGGTGCTTGCCGACCGTATCAAACAGCTCGGTAGGAAACGGGCCCGAGCCTACCCGAGTGGTGTAGGCCTTTGTGATACCCAGCACATAATCGAGATATAGCGGGCCAAAACCACTGCCTGTGGCCGTACCACCGGCGGTGGTATTCGATGATGTAACATAGGGATAGGTGCCGTGATCAATATCCAGCAGTGAGCCCTGAGCCCCTTCGAACAGAATATTGTCACCCGCTTCGCGAGCATCGTGCAGCAACCCGGTGACGTCCGCCAGCATGGGTGCCAGCTCATCCATCCAGGTGATCGATTGCCGCAGGGTTTCTTCATAGCTGACGGGCTGTTCATGATAGTAGTCCGTGAGCATAAAGTTGTGGTATTCCATCAGGCTTTTCAATTTGGTCGCAAACAGCTCGCGATTGAATAATTCGCCAAGGCGGATACCCCTCCGCGCCACTTTATCTTCGTAGGCCGGGCCAATACCACGACCGGTGGTACCAATTTTGGCATCGCCTCTGGCGCGTTCACGCGCCTGATCCAGCGCCATGTGGATGGGCAGGATTAATGGGCAGGCAGGGGACAACCGAAGGCGGTCCCGGACCGGTACGCCTTTATCTTCCAGCTCACAGATTTCATGCAACAAGGCCTCGGGAGACAACACCACGCCATTGCCAATCAGGCAGGTCACATTCTTCCGGAGAATACCTGAAGGTATCAGGTGAAGAACCGTTTTTTTACCTTCGATGACCAGGGTATGGCCGGCATTGTGGCCACCCTGAAAACGGGCTACCACAACCGCTTGATCAGTCAACAGATCGACGATCTTGCCTTTGCCTTCATCGCCCCACTGGGTGCCCAGCACCACGACATTCTTTCCCATGTGTATATCTAACCCTGATAGTGATGGTCAAACTGCAATTATTTTATAGGTGCCATCCAGCCAAACCAGCTGGCGATCACAATGTAATTCCTGATAATCCGGCTCTTGGCCCGGAAAGCCACAGACCACCCGCTCGCCATTGGAGCGTAACGCCGCTACGGCTTTTCGCCAACCGGGCTCCTCACTAACAGGGGCAAAAATACCACCTGCCACAACCCCGGACAACGCAACCCTGGCCAACGACTGTAAACTCATATTAAAGCCGGTGGCCGGTCGGGAGCGACCGAAGCCTTTACCAACATGGTCATAGCGTCCGCCATTGCCGATGGCCTGACCAAGCCCCTGATCATAAGCAGCAAACACGATACCCGTGTGATAGTGGTAGCCGCGCAACTCACTCAAATCGAGGTAGAGTTCCAGATCGGGGAAGCTTTCACTGAGTGCACTGACAACCGCCTGCAGCTCATCGAGTGCCAGCTCCACTTCGGCCGGCGCCTCAGCAAATACTTCACGGGCGCGATCCAATACGGAAGCATCGCCTGCAAGCCCGACCAGAGCACGGATCATCAGCGCAATTTCTGCATTATCCAGGCACTTCCCGAGCCAGACATCGAGCTCGGGGACCGCTTTGCGCTGAAGCAGATCAAATAACTCGGCTTCGCGATCAACTGACAGTTCAGCCGCTTCAAGCAGGCTGGCATAGATCCCCACATGACCGAGGTCGAGCTGTGGCGTGCCGAGCCCTGCGAGACGCAAGGTCTCCACCATCAAACTGATCACCTCGATATCTGCCTCGAGGCCTGGCTCACCATAAAGCTCAACACCAATCTGGATTGGAGAACGACTCTCCAGAGCCTGCTTCGGTCGAGTATAGAGAACTGTTCCGGCATAACAAAGGCGACTGGGGCCATTGCGCCGAAGACTGTGGGCATCCATACGACTGGTTTGGGGAGTCATATCGGCACGAACGCCCATCATGCGACCACTGATCTGATCCGTCACCTTAAACGTCATCAGATCAAGATCCGAACCGGTTCCACTGAGCAGCGATTCCGTGAACTCCACCAGCGGCGGAATGACCAGGTCGTAACCCCAGCAGTGATACAAATCCAGCACCTGACGGCGCAACCGCTCAATCTGTAGCGCCTGATTGGGAAGTATTTCTTCAATGCCATCAGGCAACAACCAGCGATCAGCAACAGTCATCATGACTACCCGTTAATAAAATACAAAGTTCCGGCTCCAAACAACATACTGAACAAGCCCATCATTCTCATGCTGCGGTCATCAACCTGTGCCAGCAATGCTGCCATATTGCGCCATCGCCCCGGTGCCAGAAAAGGCATGACGCCCTCCAGCACCAACATCAGACAAAACGCCTTGGCTAAATCTACCCACATACAATCGCCCTGCCAGTCACAAAAAAACCGGGCGATCCCGGTCGTGGCATTTTATCACCCCACCTGGCGCACTGCTGCAATTTTTGCCAATCTCTGACACAAGCAGTGCCGCACGGGGGGCCATGCAGCGACCCCCAATACAGATTATTTCCCCTGCTGACTGTTCAGATAACGGAAGAAATCGCTCTCCGGATCAACCAGCAGCACATCACCTTTACTGTTAAATGACTCTGTATAGGCCTTTAAACTGCGCTGAAACGCATAGAACTCGGGATCCTTGCTAAACGCCGAGGCATAAGTCGCGGTGGCCTCGGCATCGCCCTCACCTCTCGACTCCTCGGCTTCACGATAAGCGTTGGCCATAAGAATCGTGCGCTGCCGGTCGGCATCTGCACGGATTTTTTCTGCCGCTTCAACACCCCTCGAACGAAGCTCCCGGGCCTCTTTTTCACGCTCGGCTTTCATACGGCTGAACACCTGCCCCCTCACCTCAGACGGCAGATCAATCCGTTTGACTCTGACGTCAACTATCTCTATGCCCAATGATAAGCGAACCGTGGTATTCAGGCCGATTTTGATATTCTCCATCAAGACATCGCGCTCTCCAGATACCACCTCATGAAGTGTCCGCTCACCAAACTGGTTGCGCAACCCGTCATTTACCCGGCTGGACAGTCTATTATGCGCCACGGCCTCATCACCACCGGTAGATTTATAGTAGGTATCCACATCAACAATCCGCCATTTTGTGTAAGCATCCACAATCAGACGTTTTCTCTCAGAGGTAAAAAAACTGGATGGCTCCGCATCGAGTGTCAACACCCGCGCGTCAAACTTGCGGATTTTCTCGGCAAAGGGGATTTTCACATGGAGGCCCGGTTTGATATCGACATCAATCAAGCGGCCAAACCTCAATTTGACGGCCCTTTCAGTCTCGGATACCACATAGAGGGAACTGCTCATCAACAGCAGAACGGCTGCCAGCAGTACCAGCAAACCTGTTGATCGATTAGTCATTAGCGCACCTCCCTTCGGGGAGCAGAGGAATTTTCCTGACGGATACGATTCATGACCTCATCGGCAATGCTGTTCAAATCACTGCTCCTCAAGGTGGCCGGCTGACTGGCGGCAGCACCTTTCTCCACAATTTTATCCAGCGGCAGATACAGCATATTATTGCCGCCCTCCACGTCGACCAGGACTTTGGAACTGCGCGTCATGACCTGTTGAACCGAATCCAGGTAGAGCCGCTGCCGGGTCACTTCCGGCGCTTTTTGGTATTCTGTCAACAGCGCTTCAAAACGCCGCGTTTCACCCTGTGCCTCAGCCACCACTTGTTCACGGTAGGCCAACGACTCTTCAATCATACGCTGCGCCTTACCCCTCGCTTCAGGAATAACACCGTTGGCATAGGATTGCGCTTCATTAACCAGCCGCTCCTGATCTTCACGGGCCTTGATCACATCATCGTAAGCGGCTTTTACTTCAGCAGGTGGCTTGGCCTCCTGGATGTTGATTTTCCGCACCAGGATGCCAGCATCATAACTGTCGAGATACTGCTGCAGCCGGATTTTGACATCATCACCGACTTTCTCACGTCCACTGGAGACCACATCATTCAGCCTGGTACTACCAACCACATGGCGCAAGGCACTGTCTGAGGCATGGCGCAAACTGACTTCGGGATCCTTGACGTTGAGCACAAAAGCTTTGACATCGTTGACGTTATACTGAACAACCAACGGTAACTCGACGATATTTTCATCCAGCGTGAGCATTTGCCCCACCGATGTGTACTGACGCTCTTCCGTGACCCGCACTTTGGTGACGCGGTCAATCAGGGGCGGGTTCCAGTGCAGCCCGGAGCCGACAGTGTCCAGGTATTTGCCCAATCGCAGTACGACGGCCTTTTCCTTCTCATCAACCTGATAGAAACCAAACAGCCCCCAGCCAATCACCAAAACAGCGAGGACAACGGCTACCAGACCACCACTCGAACCGTTATTGCCGCCATCACCGGAGCCACCGAACAACTTGCTGAAGCGGGCACGCAGCTTATTGAGCGCCTCATCGAGATCAGGTGGACCGTCGCCTGAGTTATTGTTGCCCCAGGGATCTTTACCACCACCAGGCTCATTCCAGGCCATATGTTTCTCCGTAGACTCAAGGATTATTCGCGACCGACGATTGTACCAAGCCACCATTTAAATGCCATGCTTAAGGCAAGCAATATGGCGAAAACAAATCGTTATCTATGAAGCCAAAGGAAACAAAATACGCGACACGAAAAACAACATACGGTCAGTGGGGTCTGGCGGGGGGGAGAGCTTTGACAGGGTTGCCATTGCAAATCGTCGGGCGTTAACTGCTCAGACTGCAACAGACGGTAAAAATCGGGCCTTGGCATGCAGATTTCGACCAGCATGTTGCCATTATCCGACGGGGACTCTGCAAGCACTGCCTTGCGCTCGTACAGCATGGCACGCAAACGACCCATAGTCGGCGACAGTCGGTAGGTATCGTGGACAATATCGTTGCTCAACAATGATGCAATCGCTTGAGCCAAAAGATCAAAACCCTGGCCAGTTTGTGCCGACAGCCAGACGGCTACCGGCTTACCCGCCTCATCAAAATCCAGGCGGGGCGCGGGGTTCTCCAACAAATCAATTTTGTTGTAGACCATCAAAGTCGGCAGCTCCAGAGCATCTATCTCGCCCAGCACCTCATTCACTCGCGCGATGTTGGTCGATCGTTCCTCGCTGTGCGCATCGACCACATGCAGCAACAGGGACGCACTGGCCGCCTCCTCCAGCGTCGCCCGAAAGGCCTCGACCAGTTTGTGTGGCAAATGACTGATAAAACCCACTGTGTCCGCCAGCACAACCGGGCCAAAGCCATTGATCTCAAGACGACGCATAGTCGGATCGAGTGTGGCAAACAGCTGATTGGCAACAAAGACCTCCGCATTCGAAAGCCGATTGAACAGTGTGGACTTTCCCGCATTGGTGTAACCCACCAGTGATATGGTCGGCATCTCCGCTCTCAGCCGCGATCGGCGACCCTGATCCCGTTGTCGGCGAACTTTGTCCAGACGGCCGAGAATAGACTTGATTCTGTTGCGCAATAAGCGGCGGTCTGTTTCCAGCTGGGTTTCACCCGGCCCTCTCAGCCCAATACCACCTTTCTGCCGCTCCAGGTGAGTCCATCCACGAACCAGCCGAGTAGACATATGCTGCAGTTGTGCAAGCTCTACCTGCAACTTACCTTCGTGGGTGCGCGCACGCTGGGCGAAGATGTCGAGAATCAGGCCGGTGCGATCAAGCACTCTGCATTTTAGTGCAGCCTCGAGATTGCGTTCCTGGCTGGGTGAGAGGGTGTGGTTAAAAATAACCAACTCCGCGCAGGTTTCTTCGACAAGCCCCGCCAACTCATCCAGCTTCCCCGTGCCCACAAAATACTTGGGATGAGGAGCATTGCGCTGCCCTGCCACCAATGCGACAGGATCACCACCGGCGGAGAGCACCAGTTCTTCGAATTCTCTGGGATCTTCAGGCTCATTTTCAGTGCCAAGAATCAAATGCACCAGAATAGCGGTTTCACCGGATTCAGGGCGATCAAAAAACAATCAGCACTCCACTCACTCAGAGGTATCCATCGAGTCATCTGCAGCCATCGGCAGCCGTACCGGCCGCGAGGGAACAATCGTGGAAATCGCGTGCTTGTAGACCATTTGACTGACCGTATTTTTTAACAGCACGACAAACTGATCAAATGATTCAACCTGACCCTGCAGTTTGATGCCATTGACCAAAAAAATAGAGACGGGAATACGCTCTTTGCGCAATACATTCAAAAAAGGGTCTTGTAGATTATGCCCTTTTGACATTGTTATTCTCCTCAACAAAGGAATAAAAAAACGCCGAAAAACAAAGACTTAAAATAAGATATACTCGGCGAAACCAGCGTCCATACTAAAGCAGATTCATCATACTATCGGCCTTGCTTTTTGTATATGGGTCTCGTTTCAAGGATTTTCAAGCACTCCGAAAGCAAAGATGGCATCTTTTCTGGTTGCCCAGCCTCTGAATCAATAAAAACCTGCTCCAGTGCCGGCCAGCTGCGCAACCAGGTCAGTTGTCGCTTGGCTAATTGACGAGTGGCCGCCTGGGCCATATTTACCATGGCGGGATAATCGATCTCTCCTGACAGGTATTGCCACATCTGTCGGTAGCCCACAGCGCGCATTGAAGGCAGGTCGGGATGCAGATCACCGCGCCGGTAAAGCTCTCTGACTTCTTCTTCAAAGCCCTGCGCCAGCATTTTCTCAAATCGCTGGGCAATACGCCGATGAAGCAGCGCCCGACAATGGGGGAAAAGCCCGATCTGAATCAACTGGTACTGACGGGTAATGGGATCGATCTCACTGCCAGCGCTGGCCTGCTCGCGCTTGAATTGCGAGAGGGTTTTACCGGCAGTGCGATAAACTTCCAGTGCCCGCTGAATGCGGCGAGAATGATTGGGGTGCAGCAGTTTTGCTGTTTCAGGATCTACGGCTGCCAACAACTCGTGCATAAAAGGCCAGCCTCGCCGAGCGGCCTCATCTTCAATCTCGGCACGAATGGGAGCAGATGCGGGCGGCATACCCCCCAACCCGTCGAGGAGCGCCTTGAAGTACAGCATGGTGCCACCCACCAGTAAGGGAATGCGTCCCGCAGCACTGATCTCTGCCATAGCCTGACGGGCATCCCGTGCAAACTCAGCCGCCGAGTAGGCCTCAGACGGATCCAGGATATCAATCAGGCGGTGCGGTGCGGCCACCAATTGATCTGCTGGGGGTTTGGCAGAGCCAATATCCATACCCCGGTAGATCAGCGCTGAGTCCACACTGATCAACTCCACCGGCAAGTGTTCCCGCAAGGCGATGGCCAGATCCGTTTTACCGGTGGCCGTTGGCCCCATCAGAAAAATCGCTGGCGGTAGCGTTTCAATCATTTACGTCACACCGTATACCAAATGGAAGAACCTCGCAGATGTCCGACAGTGACAACAGCTGCATCAACAGGCGATCGACACCGAGCGCAACTCCTGCACATGCAGGCAAACCCGATTTCATGGCAGCCAAAAGCTGATGATCAACCGGCATGGCTGGCTTTCCGGCCGCTGCCCGCAAAGCCAGATCTGATTCAAAACGGGAGCACTGCTCTACAGCATCTGTCAGCTCATAGTAACCGTTGGCCAGCTCCATTCTGTTCAGGAAAGCCTCAAAGCGTCGCGCCACGGGAACACCTGAGAAATCCTCTCCTCTACAGGCCAAAGCGGCCTGACACAAAGGATAGTCATAAACAAAAACCAGTCCATCGGGGAGTGTCGGCTCGACGCCAAGACTGAACAGAAGATCGAGGCAGCTGTTTCTACTGACCGCAGTAAAGTCACTTCCCGAAAGCGCTGTAGCTTCCTGCTGCAGCACCTCAAGGGATGCTGTATGAGGATCCAGCCCGATGCTCTGCTGAAAAATCTCACGGCAGGACACCTTAACGGGTTCAGTCACTATCCCCAGCTCACTCAACAATGAGGATACCTCGTCAATCAGGTCGTGCTCATCCCAACCGGGCCGATACCACTCGAGGAGCGTGAACTCGGGGCTGTGACGCCGACCAGACTCATCATCACGGAAGGCCTTCCCCAAATAATAAATACCGCCACTACCAGCGGCGAGCAGGCGCTTCATTTGATATTCGGGGGAACTCTGCAGATAGTGGCGCCGACCATTCAGCTCTGCCGGAATCGAATCGATATTGAGATCCGTGACACCGGTTTTTGCCAATACCGGCACATCCACCTCCCAGATGCCGCGAAAGCTAAAGAAGTGGCGTATGGCCGCCATCAGCTCAGCACGGCGGCGCAGCGTTTCAAGTGTCGCCGTCGGTTGCCAGTCAGCCATTCCACTTCCTCAACAATTGATGTTTGCCAAAGCCGACAGCGTCAACAGAAGAAGGGGTGACTGTCGCCACCCCCTTACTGTTCATAAACGTGCCGAAAACTGGGCAATCAGGCTCTACTGAGATACTCTCCGGTGCGAGTATCCACCCGCACAACATCGCCAATATTGAGGAATAACGGCACTTTGACCACAGCACCGGTTACCAGTTTGGCGGGCTTGGTACCCCCCTGGGCAGTGTCACCCTTCAGGCCCGGATCGGTCTCGACAATTTCCAGCTCCACATGATTGGGTGGCGTCACTGCCAATGGCTGACCGTTGAACAGGGTAACCATCACGGTATCCTGCTCTCTCAACCACTGCACAGCATCGCCTAGGGTTTTACCATCTGCCTGATACTGCTCAAAGGTATCCGGCTCCATAAAATGATAGTGCTCGCCATCATTGTAGAGATACTGCATGTCACGATCCGACACATCAGCGGCCTCCAGCGAATCACTGGAGCGAAAAGTCCGCTCCCAGACCCGGCCCGTTTTCAGGTTTCGCAAACGAACCCGGTTAAATGCCTGGCCCTTGCCCGGCTTGACAAATTCGTTCTCCACAATGGAACAGGGATCGCCATCCAGCATGACTTTCAGACCGGCGCGAATTTCGTTGGTAGAATAGGTAGCCATTATTGCCTCAACACTCAGTAAAACTTCCCGGAAAAAAGAGAGCGCTATGATACCCGGTTCTGCGACGAGTTTGGATAGCCCCGGCTGGCAAGAGCAATTGACGGCCAGTATTCGCCACCCCAAAGAGCTTTTTGACTTTCTGGAACTGGATGGGTCCTACCTCCGGGAAGCGCTGGCTGCCCACAGTGATTTTCAGGTGCGGGTACCCCACGCCTATTTGAGTCGAATTAAAAAAGGTGATCCAAACGATCCCCTGCTTCGACAAATCCTGCCGGTTAGCGAGGAATTGCTGGCTGTGCCCGGTTACAGCAAGGACCCTCTGGCAGAGCAGCAGGCCAACCCGGTGCCAGGATTGATTCACAAATACCATGGCCGACTTCTGCTGGTCGTCAGCCCAAACTGCGCAGTCAACTGCCGCTATTGTTTCCGTCGCCACTTCCCGTACCAGGAAAACAGGCCGGCGCGGCCGGAATGGCAAAATGCGCTGGACTACATTGCCAGAGACGCTTCCATCAGCGAAGTTATCTATAGTGGTGGCGATCCGCTTGTGACCGGTGACAATCAACTGCAATGGCTCACCGAACAGATCGCCGACATCAGGCATGTCAAACGATTGAGAATCCACACCCGGTTGCCGGTGGTCATTCCTGACCGGATCACGGATAGCTGCCTACAATGGCTGACGGGGACGCGTCTGCAAACCTCTATGGTGATTCACAGCAACCACCCCAATGAGCTGGA
>DDNV01000013.1:41528-45153 GCA_002341315.1 Cellvibrionales bacterium UBA2511 | reverse complement strand
TCCACCCCAATGAGCTGGATGATTCAGTTGGGGCAAGTTTGCTGGCCCTGAAAGCCGCCGGTGTCACGGTACTGAATCAGTCCGTGTTGTTGGCCGGAATTAATGATGACGCCGACACGCTGGCGCAGTTATCCGAACGCCTGTTTGAATTCGGCACCCTGCCTTATTACCTCCACCAACTGGATAAAATCAGTGGAGCAGCTCACTTTGAGGTCTGTGATGAGACAGCACGCCAATTGCACAGTCAGTTGCTGGTCAGACTCCCCGGCTACCTTGTACCCAAACTGGTAAGGGAAATCCCCGGATCACCGAGCAAGGTACCATTAACGTAAGGTACCGTTAACTTGACGTCATACCGGTCACTATTTCGCTTTACTCCGCTTTTTTGCCGATAATGTGGCACGGCTCGCATTTTAGTCTCAGGGGCAAAACGGTGCACGGGGATTGGCTGCGTGTTCCTCGGCCTCCATTGCCTTATAATGCAGCAATCTAACAAAAACTCACCCTGCACTATTCAGGAGCCCCACCCTAAATGATCCCAGACAGCGCCCTGAAGCTTTTACTGGTCCACGACAGCTTTGAAGAGGCTAACCGCATCGTCAGTTTGTTGCGCAACGCCAACTACCGTGCTGAGTCAAAGCATGTCAATCAGGAAGAAGTACTATCAAAACTGCTGCAGGAAAAGCCCTGGGATATGATTATTGGTCAATATCAGGGCGAAAACACACCCATTAAATCCATCTTCTCCCTCATCAGACGTTTTGACCTGGACACCCCCGTAATTCTGATTTCGGAGCAGTACAACGTCACAGAAATTGTCGAGGGGTTGCGCCTGGGCGCTGCGGATGTGCTGCCTATGGACGAAGACCAGCAGTTACTGCTGGTGGTCGCAAGAACACTGTTCAACCTTGAACAACGACGTCTGTTGCGTCAGTTCAGGCGTCGGTATGCCGATGCAGAAAACCGTTGCGAAAGGCTGCTGGGTTCTTCGGTAGATGCCATCGCGATTATTCAGGAAGGTACTTATCTGTTCACCAATGACAGTTTTGCCCAGCTGTTTGGTCATCTGGAAAGTGACAGCATGCTTTGCCTCCCGGTGATTGACACGATTGCACCAGAGGATCACGCACGCCTCAAGGAGTATCTCCGGCCCATCGACAAGGACGAAGAAATTCCGCTGGAAACCCTGCGTTTTACGGGCATCACCAACGACGAAATACCGATTCCAATTGAGGCCAGAATAGCCAAAGTGGATTATCAGGGCGAACCGGCTCTGGAGCTGGTCATCAGCAGGCAGTTTCTGGATGGCCAAGTGAGTACTGCCGACGATCAAGGCGCCGAGCCATCCGGTGCGATGAATATTCAGCGCGACAAGGTTATCGAGCTGATCAACAACGCCATTCGGCTCGCCGCACAGAAGCATAGTTCTTCTGTCCTGCTCTATATCACTCTGGATCGCTATAGCAGTATTCTGGCCGAAATCGGCGTACAAAAAACCGAAGAGCTGGTCTCACAACTGGTGGACAAGATCAGGAATGCATCAAGCCAGGATGTCAGTCTCATGCGTTTCAAGGAAGACACGCTGGTAATGATCATGCCCAACACCGGGACCGATGCAGCTCTGATGTTTGCCAACCAACTTTGCGAGACCGTAGGCAAGCATATTTTTCAACTGGGTGAGCAAACCTTTACCCTGACCCTGGGTATCGGGGCATCTGTGATCAGCGAAACCGTTGCCACAGCAGAGGGCTGTATAGAAAAAGCCCTTTCTGCACTCACCGAACTGCACCAAGAGAATAACGGCGACTTTGCCAACGGTGCCAACCTCTATCAATCGGAAATCGGCCCGGAATACTGTGAGGAAGATGTCGAGGAAACTGCCAGAGCCATGCTGGATGACAAACTCTTCGAGCTGCTCTACCAACCCATCATCCCACTGCAGGGCAAGCAGGAACAATTTTACGAAGTCTTTATCCAAACCAAGCCGGAAGCCGACGAAAAAGCGCTGCCGGACAACTTTATTGCCAAGGTCTTTAAAACCGATGCGGCTAGAGACATTGACCACTGGGTGATTCTGAAGTCATTCAAAGCGCTTTCAGAAAAACTGAAGAGTGCTCCAACCACACGTCTTTTCATCAACATCTGTAGCCATACCCTGACCGACGAAGGTTTTATCCCCTGGCTGAAAGTGGCACTGAAAGCATCCGGGCTATATCCCAAAAACGTCATCTTCCAGTTGCGTGAAATCGATGTCGCCCGTCAGTACCACCGCTCTGTAGAGCTGATTGAAGAGCTGAGTAAAATCAATGGCGATGTTGCGTTATCGCACTTCGGGCTGGCCATTGAACCAATGACGCTACTGCAAAACCTGTCGGTCAATTACATCAAGTTTGATAGCGTCATCATTGAAAAGGCTTACCAGAACGATGAAAGCCTGGCCGAACTCAAGAGCCTGATCAGTTCACTGAAAATCGAAAATGAACAAATTATTGTCCCTTTTGTGGAGCGGGCAGACATGATACCCATACTCTGGACCTGCGGAGTTCACTACATTCAAGGTCACTTCCTGCAGCCGCCGTCTCAACGCATGAACTACGATTTCAGTGACGATGACAACTAATTAGCCCGAGAGCAATTACTCGTGCTGCCAGAGCAGTGTATCCCGGTCACTCAGACCCATCAGGTAAAGTATGCCATCCAGGCCCAGCTTCGAGATTGACTGCTTGGCGGTGGCTTTTACCAGCGGTTTCGCCCGAAAGGCGATCCCCAACCCCGCGATACTGAGCATCGGCAAATCATTGGCACCATCCCCAACGGCAATCACTTGCTCCAGACTGATATTTTCACTGGCAGCAATTTCACGCAGCAATTGTGCCTTGCGCTGGCCATCGACCACTTCACCGCACACCCGGCCAGTCACCTGGCCGTCAACAACCTCAAGATGGTTGGCATAAATGTAATCAATGCCAAGCTGCTTCTGAATATGCCGTGCAAAATAATCAAAGCCCCCGGACAAAATAGCCGTTCTATAACCTAACATACGTAGCGTAGACATCAGGTTTTCAGCGCCCTCCGTTAGTTGCAGTCGTGCAGCCACCGCCGCCAGCACTGATTCATCCAGCCCCCGCAGTAATTTCATTCGCTCTGCAAAGCTCGCTTTGAAGTCCAATTCACCGCGCATCGCTGCATCGGTGATGGCTGCCACCTCATCGCCGACTCCCGCCTCCTTGGCCAGCTCATCGATAACCTCCGCTTCAATCAAAGTCGAGTCCATATCAAAGACGACCAGCCGGCGGTTGCGGCGGTAAATGTTGTCTTCCTGATAGGCGACATCGATATCCAGCTCGGCAGATAACTCCAACAGGGAGGCACGCAACGCCGTCAGATCCACCGGAATACCGCGCAGGGAAAACTCCACACAGGCCTTGGTATTGGCCTCGATACGCTCCAGTGGCACTCGTCCTGACAGGCGGGTAATTTTATCAATATTCAGCCCCTGCTCTACGGTCACAGCAGTCACTCTCGCAATGTGGTGGGCAGCCACCCGGCGAGCAAGCAGAGTGACTATATGGCGTGGTTTGCCCTGCTGCTCCACCCAGTGCTCATAACTCGATTCGGAAATAGC
>DDNV01000013.1:38867-41411 GCA_002341315.1 Cellvibrionales bacterium UBA2511 | reverse complement strand
AACTCGATTCGGAAATAGACTGAAAGCGCACCCGCATATCCATGGCATGAAGGCTGAAGAGAATCTCCTTCTGTACCAAAGCCGATTGCTGGCCGTCGGGAATCATGACCAGAATGCCGAGATTGAGATTATCGTGGATCACCGCCTGACCAATATCCAGAATATCCGCGCCGTGCTCGTCGAGTACCCGGGAGACAGCGCTGGTAATACCCGGCTTATCCTCTCCGGCAACATTGATCAGTAGAATTTCTCTCACAGTGGCTTCCATTTTTGGTGGGGATCATCACAACCTTATCGGCGCGAGTATTATAGGAGAGCAGCGAATGAGATAGAATGAGCAATAGCCAATCACAGGGATATGTCACCAGCATGGGCCACACCAAACGATCTTTTGACAAACTTATGCCCCTCGCTGCACTCATTTTTTCAGTGCTCACCGGTCTTGCACTGGGGCTTACCCATAGCCAGCAAATGAATGCATTGACATCAGAACAGGAAAGTCACCTGGGCAATATACTGGCCGGACAACTCGCAAAAGTAATCCGGGAGCCACTGATCCATCGGGACAGCCTGAGCCTGCAAGTGGAACTGGACGACATGCTCGACATTACTGGCGTAAGTCAGACCGCAGTGTACGACATTGAAAACCAGCTGATTGCCAGAGCTGGCGACAATGACCGACGCTCAATGGACATCAGCCGCTATCGAAGCCCCGTCAGCGTTGATGACAACACTATCGGATTTGTGTCTGTCATTCTGCAGCCCGATTATTATGCAGCACAGACAACCACTGCTACACGAATATTACTGTTGCTGTGGATTTTACTGGCCGCCGTCCTGATTTTTGTCGCTTTCCGGTTTGGCAACAGCCTCTCACGCAGATTAACGACATTACTTGAACAACTACCGGGCAGCGAAACCGGTAAAGGGGACGAACTGGCCCAGCTTGAATACCGAATAGAACCCCTTCTGCGTAAACCTGGTACCACATCGCACCCACTATTCGGTCAATCGGTGGCAACCCTTGCGATCGCCTGCCGCAACCTCCCCCGCCTGGAAGCACTACTCAACCAGGAACATTTTAAAGCACTGATGGTGAAGCTGGACCAGCTGGTCGGAGGTGCAGAACGCCTCTATGGGGCAACGCGTTTGCCGGGCAGCGACTACCATGTTTACCTGGAGTTTGCCGAGGGTGACAACGACCAGCTGTCCCGTGCAATACATTGCGCTGCTGCACTGCTCCGCCTCAGTTCGCAGTTACTGGACAAACAGGGCGTCACTGTTGAGCTGACTGCCGCAGTTTCCCCAGGACTGCAACTGGCTTCACCTTCAATTCTGTTGAGCGAGCGCGAACTCGGCAAGCGGCTTGCCGAAATGCAGAGCCTGCTGAATAAAGGTGCAGCGGGCGAAATTCTGCTGGCTGACCACACCGATCTTCAACTGGCCGAGCTGGATGCTATCGATCTCTCACCGCTGGCCGAAGGGAGCGCGGTATACCGGATTAATCATTTGGGTGAACACAGTGAGGCTCGCCTCAAGCGGCAACTGGCGATATTGGGGGAACAACTCGATCCCCTCTAAACATATTCGGGCTGCTTCACTTGAGGTGTGTAACGATAAAAAATTCTGCCAGGCAACACCCCGCTCTACTGACTGGGTAACTGAAATATAAGTGATCCATAGAGCCTTTGTAGGGAGTATTAACGGGTTGATAAAAATTCTGGGGAATAAAACATTGCTGTCTGCGCGGATATCACCAGAAAAACCACCCGTTTCCATTGGCAGGTTTTCCCCCGGCTGTCATATTTCCCAATCAGAATATAGCCACTTATTCAGGAACCGGACAGCCGGGCAACCGGCTGATACCGGAGCAGCAATCAAGGATCGCCGCATGCGCTTCAAGGCAATTGTTCTTGCCCTTTCCCTATACAGCTTGCCACTCGGCATTTTCGCTGCCCCGGCAGTGGTTCCCGTGTTCGTCAAGACCGCGGCCACCGAGCCACTCTCCGAAAAAATAGAAGCCATCGGTACCCTGAAAGCCAATGAGGCGGTCACGCTCTCCACCACTGTCACAGAAACAATCACGGCGATTCACTTTGACGATGGCCAGCGGGTCAGTAAGGGCGATGTGCTGGTGGAGATGGCCAGCGCCGAAGAGCATGCAGAGCTTGAGGAGGCGCTTTCAACCGTCAAGGAAGCCAGGCGGCAATACCAGCGCATTCAATCCCTGGTCAATGCGAAACTGTCCACGGAATCACTGCTGGATGAGAGGCAAGTGGCCTTTGAAGCGGCCAAAGCAAAGCTCAATGCTACCCGATCGCGACTGGCGGACCGCCTGGTATTGGCCCCTTTTGATGGCGTCGTCGGATTGAGACAGATCAGTGTCGGCCAGCTGGTTACGCCGGGGGACAGCATTACCACGCTGGACGACGACAGCGTTATGAAGCTCGACATGTCCGTGCCAGCCATCTTCCTCAGCAGCCTTCGTTCCGGCATGAAAATCACAGCAAAAGCACCGGAGCTGGACAACCAACAGGTTGAAGG
>DDNV01000013.1:38319-38757 GCA_002341315.1 Cellvibrionales bacterium UBA2511 | reverse complement strand
TCGATCCCGTTACCCGGGCAGTGATGGTCAGAGCACTGCTGCCCAACGAACAGCGCAGGCTGAAACCCGGCATGCTGGTCACCGTGGTATTACAAAAACCGCCACAGGAGCGGCTCATGATTCCCGAAGAGTCTCTGATCCAGGAGGGATTCAACCAGTTTGCCTTTGTGGTTGATACCACAACCGAACCCGCCCGGGTGGTGAAACGCAAACTGGTCACCGGGCCCCGCCTACCGGGAGCTATCGCAGTCATCTCGGGAATTGAGGCCGGAGAACTGGTGGTTACGCACGGCACCATGCGCCTCAATGACGGCACAGCAGTCCATATCGCCGCCGAACAGAAAGGGAATGAATCCCTGGGCGAGTTGCTCCGGCAGCAGAACTCGCCCTCAGAAAAGGCGGACTGAGCATCGTGTTTCTCTCCGATATCAGTATCAG